>JBCAWW010000662.1:0-3855 GCA_038534415.1 Bacteroidota bacterium
CCTCAAAATCGTACCCAAATCCAATGCAATCCCCTCATCATTGATGGCATTTTGTACGCTAGTTCTCCTGCTCTCAAAGTATTTGCCTTAGACGCAGCCACGGGTGAGCAAAAATGGAGCTTTGATCCTTATGCCGAAGAAGCCTATGATTTGTTTGGGATGGGCGTGAGCCGAGGTTTGACATATTGGACAGACGGCCGTGCCGAACGCATCTTCTCTAGCGCTGGCTCTGGTTTATTTGCCTTGGATGCGCTTGGAGCATCTTGGCAGGAGAGTAGCCCAAAAGTGAAGAGTAGGAGTAGTAGCTTTTTCATACCATTAAATATAAAATCTCCTATCTATGAACCAAAAGGGTAAGGGAAACAGTTAGTATAATAAAGTAGTCTAATCCTTATGAAAATCACGCTCATATTGGCCGTTTTTAGTTTCGGTTTTAGCTTTCTGCCTGTAGAAGTCCCTCAAGAGGACCTCAGTTCATACCGGGCGAGAATCTATCAGTCCTATATCCAAAACGACATCGCAAGCTGGGAAAAGGCCTTGACAGGACTTGAAGACTTTGTCAATGGCAATCCTAATAAAGCAGGTTTGTATGAATTAGGCTTAGCTCAGTATGGTTTGATTGGCTTTTACCGTGAGCTGGGAAAAAGAGAAACTGCTATTTCGCTCATGAATCAAGCGGAAAACACAGTCGATAAAATGCTGGAACTGAATGAAAATTGGGCCATCGCCAATTGCTTGAAGGGAGGCTTACTAGGATTAGAAACCGAATTTTATCCCGCCAAGATTGTTTACCTCGGACCGAGAGCCTTGAGCTACTATGATGATGGTAAGGAGCTTGGCCCTAGTAGTCCGGAAGTATGCGTCGAGCTAGGCAATTTGGCTTATCATGCACCAGAGATGTTTGGTGGCGACAAAATGGAGGCTGTTCAATACTTCCAAAAAGCAATCAGACTCTTTGATGCGAACCCTAGCCTTAAGAAAAATAATTGGCTTTATCTCCATGCCTATGCTTGGCTAGGGAGATCCTATGTCGCCCTTGGCAAAAAAGAGGATGCAAAAACCACCTATAATCGTCTACGCGCTTATGAGCCGGGCTTTACCTATCTAGATCGGGTTCTTTTACCTGAATTGCGCAACTCTTAATCTCCCCCGAAGGATGTAATAAGGGTCAGATATTCGGATTGGAAGCTCTTACAATTGATTGTAATTTCCATTAATTAAATTGAATGATCGCTGAATATCAGCTTCCATGACCTTTCGTTTCAGTTTTATCTTCCTTGTTTTTGTATGTAGCAGCAACTTCCTTGCCGCGCAGTTTACCATCAATTCAAGTGTACCGGGAGTTGATAGTTTGGGGATCTGCACGGATTCGGCCAGCTTTAGCTTTAGTATTCAGACTTCGATTGCTTCAGCCACGGGGGTGAGTGTAGATATTCACTTTCCGCCCGGCATGAGCTATGTTACGGGTTCTCTTGTCAATACGGGCACTGCTACGCAGAACGTTTCCCTCGATCAATTTAGCGGCAATATCCTTAGCCTTAATGGGGCAGATATGAGTAGTGGGGACCTCTATGATTTTAGTGTGGAGCTAACGGCTAATTGTGATGCTTTAGACTTCTTTTTGGGGGCAAATACCTTTCAGGACACGATTTATGTTCGCTACAATACCAATCAACTTGCGGTAGATTCTACCACTGAATTTAATAATGCGATTGCTTATCCCGAGCTTAGTATGCCACAGCCGACTACCCCCAATGCGGCAGTAGGACAAACCGTTACGCGGAGCGTAAGCATAAACAATAGTGGGAATGGCTGCCTGCGTAACTTCTTCTGGTATGATGCTTATGGGCCAGATGTGAGCGTAGATTCGGTTTATTTTCAAGGGGTCAAACTCAATACCACCAGCAATGGAGATACGATTTTTTACACCTTTAGTGAGACCGAATTTGTGCAGATGGGAGATAGTAATTCCCTTTATTGTCTTGCCGATGGCGGCTTAGAGATAGTTGAGTATATAAAGCTTACTGGCTGTTCGGACAAAAGCTCTGATTTGATCGTCGGTTGGGGCTGTGATACTGATACTTGCAATACCTACGCCACCACAGCTGATGTAAGTTTTGTGTCATTGCCGCCGAGTTTGTCTTTTTCGTTCCGCGAAGCGGAACTCCCAGCTTGCTTTCACGAACAGGCCAACCGCAAAGAAATGATCATCGTCAATCAAGGCTATGGCGCCGCCAATGACATCGAGATTGAGATCAAAAAATTTTATTATGCGGGTCAATTTGCCGTCTATAAGTATGATGGTATTGATGCCGCCAGTGTAGAACTAAAAGTTGGCAATGGTAGCTTTGTGAGCCAAACGCCTAAATACTCAGAAGCCAATACCTATTACAATAGTTGTAGCCAAGCATATGTGTATCGCTTTCGTCTTGATGTACCAGATATGGAGCCCGGCGATAGTGTGGTAGTCGCTTTTGATATGATCAATTGTGCTCCGGATGAATGCGGGGAAGGGGAAATCAGGCAAGGCGCTTGGGGCTATAATTATCGTTATACCTTGCCTTGCGTGGGGAGTTCGACTGTGGTAGATAATCAATATGGAGGATTGGGGAGCATCTCTACTTTTGTGGGCAATAATTATGACAATCCTACCATTTCACAAGGGCAAGAAGTAAGGCTAACTACCCTAGTGCAAGAAGCTCAACAAACCTATCCCGGTGATGGTAGATATGTGGTTCGTTTTGAGCTGCCCCCCTGTGGCATGAGCTTTTCGGGCACTGCTAGCGACCTCAGTTGGAACAATATTGCCGGTGGATTGGCTTGGCCTCAAGCGAGCTTTAGTCAGTTGGTAGATACGATCGAAGCGACCTTTAACTTGAGCGATCAACCTAGCAGCTTTGATATGGATGGCTCGGAGATCAACTTGGTGGTTACAGGAGATTGCGATTGTGCCAGCGGCGATACCATACAATCACTCCGCAAGACGATCAAATATATCCCCGAGATTAGTTGCGCCAATCCTGCAGAAATGGAGCTCTATTGCGAGGATGTCGATATAGCAGTAGATCCCTGTACAAGCAATAGTTGTGATGGCCTACAAACGGAGCAATTTAGTTTTTCCCGGCGCAATTATGGCGAAAACGATGATGATGGCAATCGTCTTTCAAATAGTCCTAATCCGACGCTTTCACAGATACGATTGGACCGAGTCAGGTTGGGCGACACCCTGACTGCCAGCATGCAGGGAGTGATGATAGGCAGCAGCACTTTTGACTATGGCTATGCCCAATTGATCATTGATCAAGGACAATATATCAGCCCTGCGGGAGCCAGTCTGCGGGTATATGATGCTAGTAGTGCAACCTATTTGACTTGTGATAGCATTCCTTTCGCCAAAACGGGCGATAGTTTATTTGTAGCTGACTTTTCGAGAGCGAGTATCGGTGGACATTGTAGCGCTTTTAGTGGGTTTCAATATGCGGTGGGGGATAGTGTTTGGGTTAGCGCCAATCTGCAAATCACCTCTACGAGTACCAATGATTTAGATGTTGGCTATGTCAACCCCATGGATATGTACGTCAGTAGTGTGGCCAATCCAACCGAAGCTCAAAAAGCAGGTTGTGGGAGTGCTTCCTTTTCGGATAAGTTTCAAATCGTACCCATGACAGATGCTTCCTTTGTCAATTCGGTCAGCTCGAGTGCCTGTGGTCAAACTCAAGCTAGAACCTATCTCAACTTTTTCAATGCAGGTAGCTATTTGGATATGTTTCCTTATGAATATCGCAAATGGTCCTTTCCTGATACGATCATCGTAACGCCTCCCGCAGATTACGACTTTGTCGAAGCCTATCTCTT
>JBCAWW010000663.1:0-3849 GCA_038534415.1 Bacteroidota bacterium
GTTGGACTCTGCAGTGGTAATATTGTGTTGGTCCAAACTCAGGTAGGAACTCTGAAAACCAATCAGCTGTCGAGTCCATAAGGCAGAAATACGTTGCAAATGCCCTACTTGGACTTGGATATTGCCGAGCTGGGCTCCCGTCAAAAATGACTGAGCTTCAATGGCATCTATCGTAATATCGTTTGGGTTGTCATTGATCCCTTCGTTAAGGCTTTGGCATGCGCCAAAGCACAAACAAAACGAACCGATAATCAGAAATGTGTTTTTCATCTTTAGATACATTTTATCGATCCTTGAATTAGAAATTGACGCTCAAATTGACGAGTAAGGAACGGGTCGTAGGATTGGTGAAATAGTCGATCCCAAAGCCATTACCTACTCCAAACTGATTGATCTCAGGATCAACTCCCTTGAGCGAAGTCCAAAGAAATAAGTTGCGACCCGTTACCCCCAGATTGATACTGCTGAGTTTTGTCGCCTCTTTAAATTTTTCTCCTCGGAGTGTATAGGAAAGACTTAATTCTCGCAAGCGTGTCCAAGTAGCATCTCCAATCGAAAATTCATTGATCACACTGCTCAAAAAGCCACCACCAATCGTAGTGTACCATGCTTCATCAAGCAGCACAGTTCCCGCCCCAAAATCGGCTAGATTGCCTCGCACTGTTTCGCCAATGAAGAAGATATCTCCATTGACATTTTTGACGTTTTGGTCGAGCGTTACTTCCTGACCGACATCTTCATGCGTCCCAAAGCGATAAAGCACAAAGCGGGTGCGTTCGGCGAAGTCGCCTCCCTGAGAATGGTCAAATAAAACATTGAGATTGAATCCCTTCCAAGAAGCTTTGAGCCCTGCTCCTGCGCGCCAATCTGGATTAGGATCACCAATTACTCCTTGGGCGCTATTGAGCTGGGGAAATCCATTTTCGTCTAAAACCAATTCTCCGGCATCGTCTCGCAATGCTCTAGTGCCCCACAATACTCCGAGAGGCTGGCCCTCTACGGCTCGAGAACTAATCGCTCCACCCGTCAAGGCTATAGAGCTGGCTCCAAACAGATTGGTAACCTTATTGCGGTTTTGGCTAAAATTGCCGTAAACCTCTAGGTTCCAATCTTTTTTGCGTAGGAAATTATAGGTCAATTCGGCTTCGAAGCCTTTATTTTCCATCGTGCCGATGTTTTTGTATTCACTCAAAAATCCGGTGGAAGGAGCGGTATTGATCTCGTAAAGGAGGTCCTTGATTTCGTTTTGATAATAGGTGAAAGCAAAGCTCAGATAATCCCTGAAAAAGCGGAGGTCCGTACCGATTTCGAATTCTGTTTTGACCTCTGGACGGAGATTCTCATTGCCTTTGTCATCATCTACTCTAAAGCCTCCGCCAAAGAGTGAAACATCAAGTGGATCGCTAAAGCTGCTATAGGAAAAGCCCCCTTCAGCTAAGGTTTGAAATCGGTGGGCTGCGGCATCAACCCCTACTTGTCCCCAAGAAGCTCGCAATTTGCCAAAGCTCATGGCGTCAAATTTGAGAATATCCGAAAACTGCCAGGCTAGATCGACAGCAGGATAATAGAAGTTCCCGCTCAGGGTCGAAGAGGCCTCTAAGGTATTGCTGATGTTGACAAAGAGTTGATCCTTAAAGTCAAAAGAGAAAACGGCATAGCCGCGATTGGACCTTTTGTATCTCTTTCGGGTAACGAAAGAGGTGTTTTCATTGGCTGTATTTAGCTGTGAAGTCGCGATTTGAACGTTCGCCTGAAAGGCTGTCAAAGAAGTGGTATTGAAGACTCGACGGCTATCATTGAAGTTCCAGCCTGTGGTAACGCTTAGTCTTAAGGGATCGGCGAGCTTGAAATTGGCGCGAGCGATGAGGTCGGTATTGATCTCAGTCCGCAAGATGATATCCTGATCATAGCGACCCGAGTTATAATCTGCATTGGCGGTACCGATGGGGAAAAAGTATTCTCGTTCATCTCCATAATGATCGACTCCTCCCCGCAGGGTAAAGGTCAACCATTTGGTCGCATTGATATTGACTTCCGATGATGCTAGCAGTCGATTTACAGTAGAGAGCACACGTTGCTCATAGATGGTCCATAGCGGATTATTGTAAGCCGGACTGCCCGAACCTCCTAGATAATCTCGATAAGCTCGGTGGCGATTTGGACTTGCAACTCCCGCTGCATCTATGTGAGTACCGCGATAATAGCGGTTATAAAAATCAGGAGGTGTCCGAAGGAGGCCGATATAAAGACCTGCTACATTAGAACTCTGATTGATTTTGTTGGCTTTGCTCTGGATGAAGCTCGCCTTGGTTTTGACGGTGATTCTATCGCTAACTTGGGTTTTGTTGTTGAAGGTAAGGTTGGTTTTGTCAAAGAAGCTGTTTTCGATAATGCCTTCATGATCTAAACGACCCAGACTGAGATAAAACTGCGAACGAAGGCTTCCTCCGCTGATTTGGACATTGTTGTTGACAAAAAAGCCTGTTCGGAAGATGTCGTTGAAATTGCGGTCAGTAAAAACGTCTCTTGAGCGTTTTTCGAGTACAGGATAAAAGATCGTACCATCATCAGAGACAAAGCGATCTCCTTGGTCCGTAACTAGATCTCCTTCGCCACTACGATCTGCGATTTTGTCTCCCCAACTATTGGTCGAAGATGAAGAAAAAACGCCGCCATCCCCTTGGCCATAGCTAGTTTGTAATGGATGTTTAGTTAAGACTTGATCAAAGGAAACGCTGGAATTCAATGAGACTCTAAGTTGTCCTGCTTTACCTTGTTTGGTCGTGATCACCAATACACCGTTGGCGGCACGGGAACCCCAAAGTGAGGCCGCTGAAGCCCCTTTGAGGACCTGGATAGATTCGATATCATTGGGATTGAGGTCATTGAGGCGACTTGACTGTGCGATACGGCGATTGCTATTGAAATCACCGCCACCATAGGTAGTAGAATTGTCTATCGGTACCCCATCGAGGATGATCAGAGGACTCGAGGATCCTGTGATCGTATTGGCACCTCTAATCTGGATGGTACTACCTGCGCCGGGTTCGCCATTTGAGCGGGCGATTTTGAGATTACTAGATTTGCCTGCAAGCCCGTTTAGGAGGAGGGTTTCGCCTGAGCGAACGACATCTCCTGTATTGATTTTGGAGATGGTGGCACCGATGTTGTCGCTACGTTGCTCCAATCCGATGGCGCTGATCACGACTTCGTCTAACTGTTTGATATCTTGTTCGAGGACGAAGTTGATTTCATTGCGTCCCGCAACGACTTCAATTTGTGTTTGGTAGCCATTAAAACGAGTAGCGATTTTAGCGTTCTGAGGATCAGAAACACTCAAACTATATCTACCGGTAGAATCGGTGATCATGCCTGTGTTTTCGTCAAGCACTAATACAGTAACCCCGTTGAGGCTTTGGCCATCTTCATCTTCGACGACTCCTTTTACTTGATGTTGGGCCCATACCGAAAAATGTAGTAGGCATATCAAGCAGCTAGCAAAAATAGATTTTAACATGAGATTTGACTTGCGCTCAAAAATGAAGAGGAGAGACTACTGATAGTAGCCTCTCCTGCCATGAAATTATTTTCGTACGACTAGTTTTTGGGTCCAAATACCGTTTTCTGAAATGAAGCTAATGAGATAGATATCATTGGCCAGTTGGCTTAGATCTATCTCTGCTTTAGCTGCTGGTTGGTCGATTATGAGGATCTCTTGTCCGAGCATATTGCGTAGTACGATTTTGTCGAGCTTTACCTCTGAATCGTAGCGCACTGCATTTTGAGCAGGATTAGGATAGAGCAAGATCTCTTGTTGGAGATCAACAGGATCTAAGCCAACCACATCAC
>JBCAWW010000664.1:0-3843 GCA_038534415.1 Bacteroidota bacterium
GGCTAGATGTAAGGCAAAATGCAGCGGATAGGCTGGAAGCATTTTTAGCAGCTCAGTAAAAATCAAGATTTTTTTTTCGTAGTAAAAAAAAGTTAAATTAATTCTACAGCTTTTTTTAACCATTAAAACACATCATAACCATGAAGAAAAAATCCATCCTGATGGGTGGCATCCTCCTGTGCTGTCACTTCATTATGGCCCAGCAATTCGTTTTTGACACAATTTGGGCAGACACTACTTTTACATTTGCCAATAGTCCTCACCAAATCATAGGAACCAGGCTAGTTGTTTTTGACACTGCCACCCTCACCATAGAGGCAGGAGCAACTGTAAGTTTTGATGAACCTAGCGCCATTATTCTCAACCCACAAGCAACCCTCAATGCCATAGGTACTAGCACAGACTCCATTTTCTTGATCAGCAATAATCCCAATCAGAATTGGCGGGGAATTGGGGGCGGGATTTATGCGATCTCTGGCTTATGGGGGACAGCAAACCTAGCGTTTGTTGAAATCGAAGGCGCCAATATTGCGCTCGAATCTATTGAAGTAGTAAACATTAAAGATTCATATTTACACCGTGGCTCAATCGGTATCACCTCCAGCCCTTCGGGTACCTTTGGCAATTTCAACCCTTCTAATGAAATCAAACGTACTGTCTTTGCTGATTATACTAACCAGGCTCTTTATGCGCTAGATTATGCCAATATAGATAGCTGTATCATCACAGATTGTAGAAATGGATTCCGGTCCTCTTATTATGTAAACTTAACCCCATTCCCTGGGATCAGCATTAAGAACACTCAATTCCGTTATTGCGACATTGCTGTGCGAGGATCCCAAGAAGAAGTTACCTTCTCAAACTGTACCTTTGAATACAACGGCATTGCTTGGGATATGGGAGGAAGCATTGAAAACAACTCTTGTACTCAGTGCCTTTTTCAATACAATGACTCTGCTATCGTAAATCTAGGTCAGACTGGGGCCCCTTCAAATTTTTCATGGCAAGGAATTGGCTCCTGTACCATAGAAAACAATTACCTCGGCATTAGTTTTAAAGGTGATGGAAGCCCAAACGGAGATGGGAGATTCTTTGGCCTACAAAAATCTAAAGTTTGTAACAATACTATTAACATCAAGTTTTATTCTGACGATATTTTTGATCCCGAAGAATCTTGCTTCTGTGAAGCAGATTCCTCTCTTATTGCCGCCAAATTTGCTAGCCAAAATGGTATTACGCCTAATTTTGTATGGAGCAGTGTAAGCTATGATTGTATTCCAGACCTTGTCTATCCCGGCGATACTGAGCACAATCAAATCTGCGATATGAACGACCTCTTCCCAATTGGCATTCATCTCGGCAAGACTGGTCCTAGCCGCAACAACGCTAGCTTGAACTGGCAGCCGCAGTCAGCCACCAATTGGAACGACACCCTCTTCAATGGCCGCGATATCAAACATGTGGACGCTGATGGGGATGGGAGCATCAGCTTAGCGGATACTGCCGCCATCCTCCAAAACCTAGGTCTGACTCATGAAAATTTAAGGCCTGCGGGTATCCAAAGCGATGGTTCCCCATTGTATCTAGAAACCAATCCATCAGAGCTGCCCGCCAATAAAATCATAAATATTCCAGTATATCTCGGTACCCTAGATAGCGCGATCACCGATATTTATGGTCTTAGCTTTGAGCTAGGAATGGATATGAGCGCGGTAGAAAATATTGACTTTATCCCCACTAACTCTTGGCTGGGTACTGTGGGTACTGATCTGCTGGGCATTGACAAAAGCCTCAATAATGGTATTGCGGTTGGGCTAGTCCGTACCGATCAAAGCCAAGTCAGTGGATTTGGGGAGATTGGTAATCTACGCATTCAATTCAACCCCACTACTCCTGATACCATCAAGCTCGATTTTACTTGGCTGAGTGCCCAAGCGGTGGACCTCACAATGAGTGAGCTTTCACTTTCGCCCAAAAACAATGCAGTTGAGTTGACCACTGGTATAGAGCTAGTTCAACTCCGGGGAGTCTCCATTTTTCCCAATCCCACTAAAGGAGAGATCAAAATTCAATCCACCCGTCTGATTTCGGGGGACCTCCTTTTACGCGATCTACAAGGCAGAACGCTCATCCAAAGAGGACTGAAAGGTTCAGACTTTAGCATTGACTTACCCGATATTCCTAATGGCATCTATATTTTGGAGATACGGACTTCGGCCGAACGCTTAGTCGAAAAATTACAGATCATCAAATAAGAAAAAAGCTCGGCTGATTAGCCGAGCTTTTTTTATTTCTATTCGAAGTCAGTCGTCAACTTAAAGCGTAAGACTCGCCCATTGCCAGCATCGGCTACGTAGACGATCTTATCGAGATACGCCACTCCCCTCGGTTCATTGAACTGGGTAAGGCCTTGCCCTTCCCCTCCAAAGCTCGCCACAATGGCTTTGTTGCTTTGTGAGCCCGCTGGTGGATTTACCCCTTCATAGCCGAGTGCATTGAATTGATAGAGCGAATCTCTTGCCGCATCAACGACAAAGATATACTGGGTACCATCGCCAGCGATAGTAACTCCAGCAGGTTCGGTAAAGCGGTTAGGCTCATAAAGGAATCGTTCAGCTCTGCTGGTATCCCCAACAGGAAAGGAGCGGACTTCATAACTTGCGCCAAACTCACTCTCCGCAAAAATGATCGATTGAACCTTGAGCACTGTATTTTCATCCAAGGCGGCAAAAACAAAATCTCCGCGTTGATTGACCGCTGGACTTTGTGGCGGTTGCGCGAAAGTGGTGATCGAAGAAGGGACCTTAAAGTAGTCTCTAAACAAACCAATATTGGTGCTTACAAAGACCGGACTGATAAACTCATCCTCTTCGTTGAAACGCAGCACTGAGTTATCAGGGCCTCCAAAGCGGTTAGGACTATTGTTGGGACCTGTGCGAGTGATATAGTATTCGTTCGTACCAATGGGCGCGACACCCGTAAACTTGACCTGTTCATCGCTGACGGTAGGGGTACCTGACTTAAAGTAAAAGGGATGTACCAGCGTCTTTTTGATACTAGCATTTTCCAAACCAAAATCTCCTCCTGGATTCAAATCCAGACGATAGAGAGCTGGAAGCGTAAAGTCCGTGCCATTGATGGTGGTATCTTTGGTTCCTGCGGCGAGGATTTCCAAGCGACGGTCTTGAGCGATTGCCGTCAAACCGGGGACCGCATAACGCCCTAATTCATTGCCAGCCTGATCATAAGACACGATCTCTTCTGTGCCTTGGTCTGCTACATAGATGAGTTCATCCCAACCAGCGATCACATCGATCGGATAGGACAGATCCTCAAAAGCAGGTCGGATCGGGACATAAGCGATGGTATTGTCCGTAAAATCCGGCTCATCGAGAAAATCAGTAGGAGTTTTACTCCCAAAGATGGCCTCGCAAGAGCTAAAAACTAGACAGACCAACAAAAGACTTAGAAGACGCATAGTTCAGGCTTGAGTTTGCCTGCAAAGGTAGGCATTTAGCGAAACAAAGTCACCGTTCCTACCTTTTTGATTATCGCACCATTATTGAGTCGGACTTGAGCGACATAGACATAAACGCCTTCTTGGACTTCTTCGCCCCACTTATCGGTACCATCCCAACGGGCGTTGCTACCCACAATATAGCGGAGCACATGTCCCCAACGATCAAAGATCGTCAGCTCTAGCGCGAGAATTCCTTCTCCGGGAAGATAGAAGTAATCATTTCGGCCATCGCCATTAGGGGTAAAACCATTGGGAAAGAAGACATCTCCTTGGGGGATCACAATGATATCTAAGTCGGCAGTATCGGGGCAGAGGAAGCGTTC
>JBCAWW010000665.1:0-3840 GCA_038534415.1 Bacteroidota bacterium
CAGGACTTAAATTTTGCAATGAGCGAATATCGTATGAAATAATATTGTAGCCTACACCCAAACGTAATAGTATAGCCGTATTTCTGTTTTGCCAAACGGAATATCCCATGTTTACCGCTCCCATTAGATAGTCGGAACTGACATGAAAACGCCTATTGGAAAATGAGGCACTAGGAGAAGAGGGAAATTGAGTCGCAATCCCTCCCTCTAGATATAATCTCTTGTATCGAAATCCTGCTTCCAGGACATTCACCTCACGAAAGCGGGGAAACTCAATCCCTCCATCCTGAAGAATTTGTAACATATTTTGCTCGCCAGTGATTGCGCTTAGTGATCCTGCGGGGAGGCCCAACTTATAATACAGCTCAAAAGGATACTGATCTGGATCAGGCAGCCCTTTAGGTTGTGGCGTGATTTCTTCCAGAATCTGTCCCATTGATAAGACGGGGAATGCGAATAAAAGGCAAAAAAGGAATGTTGTATGTTGCATAGCTAGATTGATTAATTCTCCTGCAAGAAGAAGTTTAGCATGCAATCCATCAACTAGATGTGGGCTAAGGGCAAGACTTTGTGGTGAAAGGGAGTATCTATGTGGTTTTGTATTTAAGCATTTTGAATTGGCACTTCAAAGTTTGTTGAAAAACATATGATTCAAGCGTTCCGCGAAGCGGTCGCCTACAAACTAAGGACTCAAAGAATACAGCCAAAGCAAATTTAGCCCGCGATTTGTAGGATTCGTTAAGCGCTTCCCCAACTTTAATTCGGCCTATTATTCGCCGTTAAATCGCTTCTCATAAAGATAGTCATCCATCCAGATTCGCAGCTTGCCAAAAGCAGGTGTTTGGCGGATAAAGTAGTGAGAAGCAGTATTGTTGGGGATACGATAACCTTGATAAGACTTTAGATATTGCTCGGGCCGCTCTAAATGGTAGTATAGCATCCGACCGTAAGGGAAGTTTTGAGTGTCCTTGCGCATGTATAGCGTATCAAAGTCCAGCCACACTGTATCTCTGACCAATCTGATCTGAAACAGGCTATCTGCCATTGGAATGCTATCGGTCAGGAGACGAGTCATATTGGGTACTCCATAACCGAGTTCATAATCATAATAAGGATAAAAATGTCCCGCTCTTTCAAGGCGGCTGATGAGCTCGGCGGGTTTGAGTTGAGGGTACTGCTGTCGCAGAACGCCTGCAATCCCAGCCACCAGTGGCGTAGAAAAGGAGGTACCGACACTTTCGCCAAAAAGATTTTTATGCAGAGCCGCCAATACAAAGGCTGGGGCAGCAAGATTGGGTTTGAGTTTGCGGCGAGAGTTAGGCCCTTTAGAAGCCATGGGAAGATGCAAAGGCACCATGGGATAGGTACCTCCCACCGACAATACTTCTAATGCGTCTGCAGGTGCCCCCATAATGCGCCAAGCCTTATCTCCCTCATTGCCCATGGCGCAGACTACCAGTACGCCTTTTTTGGCAGCAATTTGCGCGGCCTGAGTTACAGGACTAGACAAACCATCCATCTCACCTGGAGTGAGGTAGTTTTCGACATAGGTGATGGAAGAGTTGATGATTTCAGCCCCATTGGCTTCGGCCCACTCAGCAGCAGCGATCCACAAATCCTCATCATTGCCCAGGGCAAAAAACTGTTTTACAATCCGCGCCAATAAATACTCGGCCTCCGTTGCTGCTCCCATCGGTCTATCGCCATAATATCCGGCCAAGCAACTCAGCACTTGTAAACCGTGGGAAGAGTTGGCATAAACCGTCTTGCGATCCTTGTAAAAATCATAGGTATCCACTACCCTATCGCTTTTCATGAGTTTTTGTAAAGCAGGATGTTGATTGGCGCCTTTGAAGCCCGCATCCAATATGGCGATCCGAACTCCTTTGGCATTGAGCTTGGTATGGTCGAGGGTATCTAGGCCCATGAGGCCATGACTAAGAGACAATAAGGTATCTAGGCGAGGGTTATCGTCTCCGGCTTTGGATACAGGACTTTGGCTGAGTACGGCCTCCGATCGAAAGGGGCGGATGCGTTCGACAAAGTCGAGCTGATAAAGGGTATTGATCTGCTCGCTTGAGGCTCTTACACTGACGGCATTGAGCCAGCGTGATCGAATCCGCAGACTATCTACCTGCTGCGCCACCTGATCGATATAGCCTTGATAGACAGCCCGATCATAATCATCCTTGGGGGCTAATTGCTGTAGTTGGCGGCGTTGCGCGACGCGCTGATCCATCTCTACATAGGTTCCCAAGGCAGGCCCTTTGTCCTTAAAAAAAACATAATAATGAGCTAATTTATTTTCTTCGCTGATAGCGGCTACTAACTGAGCGTTCTGCGAAGCAGTAGTCCTAGAAAAAGAGGCAAAAACAATATAAAGTATCGAAGCTAATCCCGTTAGAAATAGGAAGATCCCGATACGCTGTATACTTTTGGGCATAGACATAGATTGTATAACGAATAAGTAGCGGGAATGGACCAAAAACAAGTCAATTTTATGCGGGAGGCTATCAGGCTTGCTTGCGAAAATGTCCGTTCTGGTCAAGGGGGTCCTTTTGCAGCGGTGGTCGTCAAAGAGGGACAAATCATTGCGAGTGGGGTAAATCGAGTTACTACCGACCTTGACCCGACGGCTCATGCAGAGGTCAATGCCATCAGAAATGCTTGTAAAGCCTTAGGGAGCTTTCAGCTAGATGGCTGCGAAATCTATACTACCTGCGAGCCCTGTCCGATGTGTTTAGGGGCGATTTACTGGGCTAGACCCTTGAAAGTTTATTATGCCAATACGCAAAATGATGCTGCTATCATTGGCTTTGACGACAGTTTTATCTATGACGAAATAGAGATCAAACCCATGGAAAGAAAGATTCCCATGGAGCCCTTGTTACGAGAAGAGGGATTGGAGATTTTCAGGTTATGGGAAGAAGCAGAGGGCAAAACGGAGTATTGACAAATCTTGGAAGCAAAGACAAAAGCCAGCAAGACCTTTATCCTGCTGGCTTCCATATTGTAAAACGGGTGTTATCTAATCGGTACCGTCTATCCGCATCATAACTTCAGAACGATATATCTTAAATACCGCTTCCATTTTAGCACTTAACCCCTCTAAATCCATATCTGGATAGACTTTCGCAAAATACTCCTGATAAAAGGGAGCCATCCATTGTGCCATATCTTCATAAAAATCAACGGTGATGGCTTGATATTCACCGTCGGAATTCATCGGTAAGACCATATCCCAACTGCTCCAGGCCTTCATCTTGCCGTCATCGACACGGGCTTGGTGAACCTTGGACCAAATAGCCTCAAGTTCAGTGTGATCCGCTAAAGTGGCATCTTCGGCGAGCTGCATAAAGTTGGTTACGATCAGTTCCGCGCCGGGCTTACCGTCCGTAACTCTCAAAGTGCGGAAATAGACTTCTTCTTTCACTAAATCCCGTAGTTCAGAGGTCTTCTGCATGATTTTCATCTCGTCTTCTGTGTAAAGCTCTGACATATCTACACTCATGTCTCCTTCATAATGAGCGGCTAGTGCTTCTTCTCCTTCATAAAGATTGACAGTAGTGAAATTGTAAGCTGCATCAGTGCCTGTGGGAGAAACCACTTGATGTAGGCCCCAGTATAGGAGCTCGCCAGATTTGACTCGGGCTTGATGCATTTTTTTCCAGAGACTTTCCAGTTCTAAGTAAGCGCTGATATTGCTGGGCTTTACTTTCATGTACTGAATTGTCACAAAAACTGGCTTACTCTCCTCTTCTTGAGCTGAAAGGGGAGAAAGACCGAACATAAATAAACAAGCAATAAGGATTGCGTAAGGTAGTTTTGCACTACCCCAGT
>JBCAWW010000666.1:0-3840 GCA_038534415.1 Bacteroidota bacterium
CGCAAAAGCTCTGCGCTTCTACCTGCACCAGCGAGCCAAACCTCTACTTCTGCGGCTAATAATTGATCTATAATTGGGATGGAACGAGTGGCATGTCCAAGGCCCCAATCTAGTGCTGCTACTAAGACTTTTTTGGGGGGCTGCTTCATGTAAGAAAATTAAGGGCTGGGCATAAAAGAACAAAACCCGGCTTAGGCCGAGTTTTGATCAATTTCAGTAGTAGTCCTTTCTTATTAGTCCCGATTGTTAAAAACTTTGCAATTCTACTAGTAGCGCAGATAGATTGAATATCAGATAATTAAGTAGAAAAGCGCGCAGCAATCTGACTTGTTATATCCAAGATAGGATTTTTTTTTGAAATATTTATAATTCTTACGCGATTTCTTTAAAAAATGGAAAAATCCCGAGCCTGTCAGCAGGCCCGGGATTTTCTAAAGGTTTTATTATCAGGCAATTAAAGCTTTGCCAATAATTCAGTCTTTTTTGCCGAAAATTCTTCCTCTGTAAGGATTCCAGCTTCTTTTAACTCTCCGAGCTGTTTGAGCAAGGACATGATTTCTTCTTTGGTTTCGCCAGCGGGGGCTGCATTGCCACTATTGTTAGCGGTCTGACCCATCTGGTTCATCATCATTTGGCCCATGGCCATACCCGCTCCCATGTCCATACCCACATTGCCGCCGCCTGGATTCTCAGCTGACTTTTCCATAGAAGTACCCATCTGAAATTTCATGAAGCGATCCATATCGCCGACCATGTTCATCTGAGTATTTTTGCGGAGATAATCCTGAAGCTCTGGTGGTAGGGTGATGCTCTGGATAGAGAAGTCTGTCAGCTCTAGGCCAAACTGGGTGAAGTAATCCGCGATACGGGGCTTGAGAGCGTCCACAAACTCCGTTTTGTTGGCTTGCATCTGTACGAATGAGAAATCATTAGATGCCATCTCCGCTACGATCTCAGTAAAGCGATCTACCAGCTTACCTCTAAGGGTGCCTTCGATCTCTGCGAGTCTTACCACTGGATCGGTACCCGCAAACTCTTTGAAGAAAGTCTCAAAGTCGTTGATACGGAAGTTATAAGTACCAAAGGAACGGAACTCAACTTGACCAAACTTGCTATCTGGGATGGTGACAGGGCTAGGAGTACCCCATTTGTTGTCGGTAAACTGGCGCGTATTGAAATAATAGATGTCTACCTTGAAAGGAGAATCAAAACCATACTTCCACGAATTGATCGTGGTCATGATTGGCATATTGCGCGTGGTCAACTCAAAGCGACCTGGCTCAAATACGTCAGCCATTTTGCCTTCGTTGATCAAGATGGCTGCCTGAGACTCACGTACTGTAAGCTGGGCGCCCATCTTTACTTCTTTGTCTTGATCAGGAAACTTCCACACGAGCACGTCGCGCTTATAGTCTACCCATTCGATGACATCTATAAATTGTCCTTTGATGAAGTCAAACAATCCCATTGTGCTAAATTATTAGGTTAAGTTGTTTTGTTGTTGCAGAATTTACGCTTTCAAAATTAGCTTTTCAACGTTTCTTCCAGATTGGGACGGTAGAACAGGGTTCTCCGTAACTTATTTTTTTTGCAAAAGGCATTAATCGCTTGGTCGTCTCCATATAAATGGCGGCAGGAATATCAATCTCACTACATCCTTTGACGACTACCGGGCGATCGGCCATCTCGGCAAAATCAATCTGATTTAAGGCGTCGTGCCAGAGTTGCAACTCTAAATCCTCTAGCGTACCAAAGACGATAGATTTGGCGTAAGGTTGGAGCCTCGACGCTAAAAGCATATAGGCCCATACCTGGATAATGGCATCTGCGGTACAACTGATCGCGATATGTTTGTCTTGATATTGAGCCCAGTCATGTTCTTTGATCCAGGCGCGAAAATCTTTTTCACGCAAGATCATGCCCATAAACAATTGCTCTTTAATATCTATATGTACGCGTTCCCCGGAGGGATAATGATCCTCCAACTTGAAAGTCACGATGGGACTCTGCGCGATTCGATTTACGATTGGTTCTTCCATAATATTGCTTACGGATTTCTATAATTGTGTTACAAAGATACAGCCAAAATAGGATTCTGTTTTTAACTCGCTGCTGGCCAAAATGTTGGCTCGTTTTGAGCCGTTGGTTCTTTTCGGGACGCGAAACGCTCATTTTGCTGCAAGGCAATGCCTAGCATAGGCCGTAAGAGACAATCGTTCTGCGAAGCAGTGCCCAAAACAACAACTGAGCTAGCTATTGAGGAAACACATCAAAATAATAGGTCAAGCCTAGCTTTATAAAGACATAGGCATCATTAGCGCCAGGATTGCCGCGTTGAGGACCGGTGCCATTGGGATCAAAAGCACGTTTGGAAAGCTGTTTGGCAATCTCGTTTTGCTCGCCTAGGGCATCGAGGTCTGGATAGCGATTGCTCACATCATCCAAATAATCGGTGTAGGTCTTATGGTAACTGAGTTCAGCAAAGGCGCCGAGATGTTGGCTAAAGCGAACGTTTAGGCCCATGCCTGAAGGAATCTGCAACGCTTGTAAACTATAAGGAGCCTCATAGTCTCCTTGTAGATTTTGGCCTTCTGTCCCTAGGGGTTGTAGGGCATACCAAGTCCCTTGATACTCTGCTTGTGGATTGAAACTCATCATGCCTACTCCTACAAAGAAGTAAGGCGTGATAAAAAATTGCTTGGTCCAACGCTTGCCAAAGTTTTTATCGGCCAAATGAATTACCGCCATCAGGCTGGCATCGGTGAGGGGCGATTTAAACGATAGATTACGATTGATACGGGCGGCATCATTGGCATTTTCGTCGCTTGAACCTACTACAGAGTAAGAGGCATTGGCCCTAAGACTGAGGTTGGGGTGTAGGTAAATCTGATAGTGCAAGGATGCATTGGGCAGGATCAGGTTGTTTTGCCAACGATCACTCAAATCGCCAGCATATAAGGTCGTGCCGGTCCCTACAGACAAGGAGTGGGAGCGTTGGGCGAGGCCCAGCGTCGGCAAAAGAATAGCAAATAGACAAGTGATGATGAAGCTACGGGGCATTTTGTCGGTTTCGGAGTACTGGAAATAAAAGAATACTGACAGTGTGTCTGCTTATTTTTGCCAACCATGCCATAACGGCAGAAAAATCCGCTTGGCACATAGCTTGATCTAAAGCAGGTGTAATCAATTAAAAAAATTCAACCACAAAGATATTATGTCAACTGTTAAGTATTACCACCCAAGTTCGCGCTTTAATAGTCTCCTCAACAATTTTTTTCAGCAAGACTTTTCTCGCCCACTCAATGGGGAGCAATTAGAGCGTTCACCTAAGGTAAATATCCTTGAACGAGAAGATCACTTTTTGCTCGAACTCGCAGCCCCGGGATTGAGCAAAGCGGACTTCAACTTAAGTTTAGACAAAAACCAATTGACAATCAAGGTAGAAAAATCGCCCGCAGAAGGAGAGGATAAGCCTCGTTATACCCGACGCGAGTTTGACTACCAGCAATTTAGCCGTCAGTTTCACTTACCTGATACCATCGATGTCGAAGCCATCGCGGCCCAGTATGAAAATGGTATCCTATTGGTCAAACTGCCCAAAAAAGAAGCTGTCTTGCCAAGACAAATCGAAATAGCAGAGTAAGTAGTGATTAACATAGGTGTGTAAAAAAAGGGTAGGATTCGTCCTGCCCTTTTTCTTTTGTGCAACTCAAACCAGAGCATGAATTTGCAGGCAGCACTATTGTGGCTGTAAATTGAGGCGTTTTTGATCCCAATGGCACCGGTCCTCAACGCGGCAATCCTGGCGCTAATGATGCCTATGTCTTTATAAAGCTAGGC
>JBCAWW010000667.1:0-3836 GCA_038534415.1 Bacteroidota bacterium
ACAAAAACAAAGGATTTGAAATACTAGGCATCAGCCTCGATTGTACTCGAGGAGGTCAAGGATGTCGATTTCATCGTCTACGATCAGAATTTTTTTCTGCGCCATAAGTTCGTAACTATCAGCTACCTAGTACCTCTGCTAGTTTTGCTTCGAGGGAAGGGCCTCTGAGATTTTTGGCGATTATTTTACCTTCTTTGTCCAATAAGAAGGTCGCCGGGATAGAACCTACACTATAATCTTTTGCTGCGACACTATTCCAAAACTGAAGATCACTCACGTGCTTCCAGTTTAGTCCATCATCAGCAATTGCTTTTATCCAAGCATCTCTCGTACGATCGAGGCTGATGCCTAGTATTTCAAATCCTTTGTTTTTGTATTCGTCGTATACCCGTACCACATTCGGGTTTTCGGCACGACAAGGGCGGCACCAGCTCGCCCAAAAGTCCAATAACACATATTTTCCCTTCAGATCGCTCAAACGGATCACTTTGCCATCAGGGTTTGGCAACTCGATCTCTGGAGGCACTGCGCCAACCGCCAATTTCTTAGCCAATTGTGCTTTGCGCTCAATCGCTGGGCGACGCCCATCTAAATAAGATTGCTCTGAAGCCTGTAAGACATAGGTGGACATATATCGATCCGCATAGGTCAAAAAGGCTTCGTTTTCTAAGCGGTCTAAGGTTTGTACTACTGCCGCCAAAGCATTTTGATGGAGACGACTACCTTGGGGCATAGCCGCAAGCTTCGCATCTATATAAGGCTTCGCTGCATCCATTTCAAGATTTTGAAACAGCGTTTGAGTGTAGACTCTGAGATTGTCAGGGATAATGGGAAAAGACTCATAGACTTTATCCGTAAAGTCTAGGCCTTGTAAAAACTTCTCGGCAAAGTGAACTGCTGAATTAGGATAGCCCTCTGGATTGTTGAGCGGATTAAATGCTTCTACAACATTGGGGGCAAAAGCAGCGGCAAAAAATGCATCAGCTCCTTTGAGGGAGTCGATGGTAGCTTTTTGTTGATTATAAAGATTGCTGAGTTGCTGACCGATTGCGCTTTGCTGATCGGCGCTTCCGGCTGCCAAGGCGCCGTTTAACTGTTGTACCAATTGGTTACGACGACCATTAAAATTGCCAAACAGCTGATTTAGCTGTGCATATTGATCATTGAAGGCAGAACCTTCTACTTTTCCAAATTGACGTAGGTTGTTGCAATTGCCACTCACACTAACTTTAGACTCTCGCCCTAATAGGATCGGCATCAAATTATTAGGCGCCTGTCCCAAAAGGTAAAGCCCTTCTACTAAAGGCTCAGTCTCTAAACTAAAAGTGGAACGCTCACCAGAGTTTACAATCGCAGCACTCCCTAATACATCAGTAGTGAGCCCCGTAAGTCTGTACAAACGGATGGAATCTATCGCACAACGATTGAAATCGCCTTCGATAGTAAGATTGCTGCTAATCGCCCCGCCTGATCCTCCGATCTGATCGCAGGACAAAAACAGGCTGCTACTCAATAGTAGGCCATAAAAGGCGAAAAAAATCTGTCTTGCCGTTTTCATTCTCAATGGGCACTTAGGGTTTGCATGACAAATATACGTTCCCTCTTTCAGAACCTAAAACGCAAAGATCCCCCAAACGATACTTGAGATAAAGCCTCTGATAAAAAGGAGACGCCCGGCTGAATCTTATTCAACCGGGGGCGATCCCCCCTGCCAAGAGCAGTATCAGCCGGCAACAGGACGTCCGGAATTGGGCATGCACAATGGCAATACCCGGCAAGGACCGGGAATAGTTTCCGGTTGATTTTGGATATTCAGGCTGACCTTAAAAGATCAAACTGAGCTAAACAGGAAACTAACTGAGCCATGCAAAGAAGATTAATCATCTCCAATGACTCTGCCTTGTGTTGCTGACAAGAGGGGAAAGCGCACCAAAAAAATGCTGTTTCTCCTCACAATGCTCTGACTTAGTGAAGATTAAAGAACAAGATTTCAATTACAAGATGGCCTCAATATACAACAAATGGGCAATTAGCAATATCCTAGCCCCAAACTTAGATGTTTACGAGGCCCGCTTTCTTACTTACCGCTCCGCGGAACGATTAGAAGCGTTCTGCGCAGCAGGCAAAGCTCACTGAGGCGCATGTAATTCGCCTCTACGACTACCGTTGGTAGCGATTAATGTCATAAACTGGATTGAGGGGAGCGTTCTGCGAAGCTGGCAAAACTCACTGAGGCGCATGTAATTCGCCTCTACGGCTACCGCTGGGAGCGGTTTATGGCATCAAGCAAATTGAGGGGAGCGTTCTGCGAAGCTGAAACAAAGACCCGGCACTCAAATATCAGAACCCATCTATAGTCATGGGTCGCCATCAAAAAAGGCTCCCGCCAAAGTATGCTTTGACGGGAGGCCTATAGTCTTTATTGAAATCTAAAAATGTATTAACAATTCATGACTGCCTTGGCGGTAATCAAGCCGGCGATGAGACCCGCCAAAATCAAGAGACCAAAGTAGATCAAGAAGACACGCGACTTGGCTTTGGGGCTACAACTGCGGAACCAGAGGAAGCCAAATATGCCACCAATCACAAAGGAGATTAGCGTCGGGATCAAGGGTTCTTGCCCTGCGCAATCAATACTATTAAAGATTGGAATGGAAGCGCCCAAGAAAGTTACCCAACCAACAGCTAGCCAATTACAGCGTGTGGGCTTACAAAAGCGATACCAGATGATGATCGCGATGATCAATAATATCACGCTAGCGATGGAAGTCCCCCACGCAATATTGGTATCCGTCTCAGTGGCACTTAGCGCTGTAATGAGAATCGCCAAATGACCAAGGGTCAAGGCACTCAAAAAGGCGACAATGTAATGCCAGTAGGTACAGATAGCCGGAATTTTGGGTTCTGGTGGTAGGGGAGGCGGCGGGATCGTCTCTTTTGCGGGAACCGTATGCGAAGCCGAGCC
Organism: Bacteroidota bacterium; assembly: GCA_038534415.1. GTDB lineage: Bacteria > Bacteroidota > Bacteroidia > J057 > J057 > JBCAWW01. The sequence continues at coordinate 2,966 of JBCAWW010000667.1, forward strand.
TTCACCTTTACAAGGGCCCGGTCCTTTGGCACTTACTTTGATATTGTGGGTATGATCTTGAGTACCGCGTGTATAAACATGCGTCGCACTGCTTGCACTGTTGGGCCCATCGATCGTACCATCGCCCCAATCATAAGTATAATTATCAAAGGAACCTTTTAGCGTTAGAGTAGCCGTAACGGACTGCTCAGAAGCAGAGGTATTGTTGACCGTGATTTTTACCGCTTCAATGGCACCACAAGGTGTAGGCTTAATCCTTAGCATTTCACTATGGCTACTCAAGCAATCACCAGGGCCATTCAGAGTAACGCTTACCTTATATGCCTTAAAGACACCTATTGGCTCTGGGTATTCATGGCTGGCAACGGTAGCGTTGACATCTTTGTCAATCGTACCATCTCCCCAATCAATATCTATGCTTGTGGGCGCGTCTTGATCCCACTGCACTTCGGCTTCGACTTTTACTTTGCCATTGGAGGCAGGATGCGTTTTGAATGACAGCTTTTGAATAATCGGGCAGCATAATCCTCGACCAACCTTTACTTCGGTCTGAGCGTTGCTAACACAGGAACCCGGGCCTGTCCCCTCGACTTTAAGGGTATAGGTTTTTTCGGATTTTTCCTTATTGTAGACATGCCTTGCCTCAGGCAGTTTGGTCTTTTGTAGCGGACTTCCATCTCCCCAATCCCAGGTATATCCATTTGCATTGAGGCCGTCGGCCATGATTGCAGTAGCTTTGACTTCCTGGGTATAATCAGAATGTTGGATGTCCTCTACTTTGACGGACTCTATCACCGGACAGATGCCGGGGATGTCTACAGTGCTGCTCGCATTGGCTTTGCAGCTTCCCGCACCTTCAATTTTGGCAGTT
>JBCAWW010000668.1:0-3836 GCA_038534415.1 Bacteroidota bacterium
CGATAAAGCCCTTCCTAAGCTAGTTAGGTACCACGAACTGCAGTATAAATTCCCTCGTTTTGGTACGCAAAAACTATTTGATCAGGTGCTTAACAAGCAAACCAAACTGCCGATAGAGTCCCTTACCTGGAGACTCAAGGATTCGAAAATCAGAAAGCAATAGAAATAGCCCATTAAACCTAAATGACCATAACATCATGATAAATACACAAGGATTTCAAATCGTAACGGAACTCACCGAAAACGCGCTGCTTTCTGTAATGCAAGCAGCATGGAAGTCAGGAGGAGATGATAGCGGAGAAGGGGTTCTTCCTGAAAAACTACCGATCCCTGCAGGCACAACATTTGGCCCCCTAACGGTAAGAGATGGATTTGTACAGTTTCCACAGGAAGAAGTACAAATTAACCTGAATCCCTCCATTAATGGCATCGACTTAACGCTCGGGGCGATTATTCATATGGAAATGGAAAATCCTCCCGTTGAATCTGCCACATTCTTCGATATAACAGCGGATATCCTCATCAATGCACCTATTGGGAATCCAGATGAGAGTCAGAATCTGGCCCTGCTCTTAAGCGGATTACCTGCAGACGCCATCACCATGAATATCACCAGTGGCAACCCCTTAGATCCGGTTTTAGATAATGCTGCAGAGGAATACATCCACCAATTATACCAAGAAAATGGAGCCACCTTTCCTCATCTAATCGAAGATATTCCGATTAATGTAGGGCCTTTTTCGATGTTGGCCTCCGTCAGATTTTTTGATGATGAAAGTGATCTCGCTCGGCGAATTAGTGTCGCTTACCCGGACCCCGCTCAGGTCCAGATTAATATTCCTACTGAACTCAGATTTTATGACATAGAGGGCGATTTCTCTGGATTCAGCCTTGCCTCACCAATGGCGGTTCTAGGCAGAACGCAGATTACCGCCGATTATGTTAGAGAACCTGATAGAATCGCAATTGCGCTCAGTACGGCTGATGTACAGTTTCTGGATATCAGCCCAGCTCCAGGTACTGAAGGCAGCAATTATGCCCTCAACAGAGACCTGGTTGATCTAGTGCGCAGCTTTAATCCCACGGTACCATCGCTTGATGATGCCATCGCGACTGGTTTCCAACTTGCGGCGGGCCCCTTTGTTAGCGGTTTGCCTGATGTAGATTTTTCCTTGCCCACCCTTGCTGAATTAGAAAGCATGATGGCCGCACAAGTGAGAGCAGAACTGGAAATGCGTCGGTTCATTATGATTTGGGAACCCGACACTGCGGACAGCGAATTCTCAGTAGAAAATGTCAGGGCACAAGTGCTTCCCGATGTATTGGCGATTGCGGTAAATGGAAATGATGATGCAAATGCGGATGCCTTAGTCAACTTCATTCCGGGAGGATGTGATTTTGCCATTGGCTTAGATGCACCCTTTATCAACAACAACCTTGACGAAGCCATTGCTGCGGAGTTTCCTAGTCTTCCCACAAGATTGCCGATTGAAGACCGCGAAATAAACCTTAATTCTATAGACGGATTCTTAATTAATAACTGCCTGCGATTACGTGGGGAAATAACGGTTGTTGACGCTATATTAGGTAGTATTGATGTGGATGGAAGTTTTACGGCAGATTTTGATTTGGTTTGGGTAAATACTCCTGGCGGAGGCCAGACCATTGAACCGCGAATCAAGGGCGATCCAGACTTAGATATCGATTTGCCATTTTTTGCGTGGCTGTTGAGCTTCCTCTTGGGCTTATTTACTTTCGGAGCTCTTGGCGGAGTTATTTCAGTTGTAATTCTTGCTGTTCTTGTTTCGATTGTCGAGAGTCTTGGAGGTGGAATTCTAAGAGATGAGATTACAGATGAATTGGTAGGTATCAAGGCTTTCCCGGATCTACTTACCAATATCGGTGAGGTAGAAGCCCTATTCAAAAACCCAATTGATATCTTTAGTAGCGGTCTCATCCTACGTGGACAATTTGCAGTAGAGAGTTACCATGCCTTGACCCTATTGGATTTTGCCGATTCGAATGGCCCTTACGTCTTCGAAGCTGGCCAGGAAATAGACTTTAATGGCGGTGCCGAGGAAGCTGACAGTGAGGCAAGTTGGTTCTTTGGCGATGGCAATAACTCATCCGATAGAAATCCGGCTCATACATATGGAGACAGCGGTTTGTATATCGCCAAATTGCAGGTCGCGGTTAACCAATCTGGGGGCGCAACAACCCGGCATTTTACAGCCGTTAAAATGCGAAATCAGCCACCTAGCGTCCAACTCGGACCTCCTTTTACAGTCAATGAAGGGGAAAGCCTTGAGATTGTAGGAAGCTTTACAGACCCTGAATGGTTAGATACCCACCGAGCCTGGTTCGATTTTGGAGACAATACCAAACCGGTCGAAACAATTGTAACGGAGACAAACGAAGCACCAGCAGCAAGAGGTATTGCTCGGGCCGAACACACTTATTGTGACAATGGGGAATATACTGTCCGTCTCATCGTTCAAGATGATGATGGAGGCGTTGGAGAAGCGACCACCAAGATCTTGGTGCGCAACCTTCCTCCCAAAGTGAGCTTACCGGAAGGGCTTTGCGTGCTAGAAGGCCAAAGAGTCATTCTACAAGGCAGTTTTACGGATCCTGGATGGTGTGATACCCATACTGCAACTTGGGAATTTGGAGATTGCAAAAAGGCGCAAGGGATTGTTGAACAAAGCCACGAAGCACCTGAAGGTAAAGGCAAAGTTGAAGTCTGCCATACCTATGAAAAGTGCGGTATTTATCAACTCAAACTAACCGTTACCGATGATGATGGCGGGATTGGAGAGGCGGTTACTACCGTTCGAGTGGTAAAGCTCATGAATCCTTCTATGGAAAATGGTTTCCACATAGAAACCAATGAACAGCGTCAACGAAACCTGATAGCAAATGAATGGTGTGCCTTTAATGCCTTTTTCCCTACGCTCAACAAAAAGGCCCTAAATGCCAGTCGGGAGGTTCGGTTTTCTCCTAGTGAATTCATTTGCCGAGATGGACAGCGTACGCAGCAGATTGATTTTCGAGGAGCCGTTCAAGGCGGAATTTATCAACAGATCTGCACCAATAAAGGCTGGTGTTATGAGTTTCGTGCCTTTTACCATCTAACAGAAGGTAGTTCTGGGAAAGCCAGAATTGGTATTGATCCTAATGGTGGTATTAATCCATCCAATCCCGAGATTGTTTGGATAGAAGGTGAGGCAGCAAAGGAATGGCAATGTCTGTCGGTTAGAGCCATCGCTGAATCTGATCAAATCACCCTCTTCTTAGCGGCCGTAGATCGCGACGGGGGAATCAATACGATTTTTTGGGATAAAGCAAGTCTGTGTATGATACAGGTCTATGATAAAGAGGCCACTGCAGATGGTGAAGTACCGAAAGAGCCTTGCCAGTACCGATGCATCAATTTTGAGCAGATATCGGGAGGTCCGATTAGCAGCCCTATCCCCTTTCAAGGACTAGAGATTATTCCCTTAGGTCCTGAGGTTTATAGGACTACTATCGGCGAGCCTGCCGGCATTAATAAACTTGGTTTCCCCCCCCAAGGAATACGTATAAACTTTCCGGTAGCGGTAAACGAGCTCAGAATCCGCCTCAATAACTATGCTGGAGATAGTTTGGAGGTCGAGACTTACAACGGTACGACATTATTAAATGCTTATACAGAGCGGCTAGTAAACGAAGTCAAAGCGTTTACCTATACGGCCGCCAATATGACGGGTATCGTGATTAAAGGCGGGGATTATGAAGCTTCAGTCATTGAAATATGTCTATGCCTCAATTCCAACCAGATGAAAACGCTTCGTTCT
>JBCAWW010000669.1:0-3829 GCA_038534415.1 Bacteroidota bacterium
CGGAAACGCTATAATGCCAGTATTTCTTTAGACTATGCCATCAATCCCAAACACAGCCTCACCTTGTTTGGAGTATATAGCCGTACAGACCGAGACCAATTTAGAATCTCAGAAAGCTACAATCCTTCCAATCCCTCTATTGATTATCGAGGGCAGGGGATCGAAAATGACCTTTCCTTGTTTTCAGGCACCTTGAGCGGTAATCATAACTTTAATTGGTTAATCGCAGATTGGAGCTTGGCCAATTCATTTTCTCAAGGTCGAACGCCTTACAATTATTTGATTCGTTTTAGCGATACCAAAAACCAATTTGATGATGCCTTGAATCAGGAAGCCCATCCCCGCAATTATTTTGATGCGGCAACCCCTGATATATCCGAGACCAATTTGGTAGGCGGTGAGTTTAACAATACCGGTACCTTTGAAAATACGATCACTGCCCTTGCCAATTTTGCCATCCCTATCAAGCTAGGCAAAAAGCTAACTGCAGAATTCAAATTTGGAGGTAAGTATTACCAAATTGATCGTACCCGTGAGGTAGAAAGACAGACAGAGGACTTCTACTATCTTGGGGGATCCTTTACTAGCAATGCTTCCGAAAGATTTACGCAGGCAGATGGGGAGATCATCAGTTTACCGACCAATTCAAACCTAATTGGTATTGGCACCTTCTTGTCTCAAGGGCCTTCTCCAGTATTTATAGACGAAAACGGCGTAGAACAAACCCTATACGCCAATCTTGACCCCAACATTATCCAACGCTGGTACAACTCTCAGGTTGATATCCTTAATAACAACCGATATGCCTTAGTAAACAACTATCAAGTGGCGGAGTCTATCACAGCTGGCTACGCCATGATCAAGATTAAGTATCAAGACAAGCTGACGATTATTCCGGGCTTCCGCTATGAGTATTCCGACAATGCTTATTCAGCCGGATTTTCTACGGTAAACGGTCGTTATGGCGTCAATGGTGAATTTACCGACACCACTACCTATCAGCAGTATGGGGAGTTTTTGCCTCACCTACACATCAAATACAAACCACTTGATTGGTTAGACATACGTCTATCCTATTCGCAGACTTTGGCTCGTCCCGACTTCCTGTATGTCACCCCACGCACGCAGTTGGATGATACCAGTCTTGATATTACAACTGGCAATCCTGATCTGAGATATGCCAAAGCCACAAATTATGATCTGCATTTTTCGGCCTACAAGGGTACGCTGGGCCTCCTCACAATCGGTGGTTTTTACAAACAAGTAAACGACATCTTTTTTCCCTTTGAGGTCAATCTTTCTGACCAAGAGACCGCAGAGCAATACGGTTGGGATAACTATAGAGGCTACAATCTTTCTACTTATTCAAATCTTGAAAGCTCCAGAGTATTTGGTTACGAAATTGACTTACAAACCAATCTAGGCTTTTTGCCAGCCCCCTTTAACGGCATTGTAATCAACACCAATTACTCACGCCTATATTCTCAGACACAAGCCTTTTTCCAGACTTCGGAAACTGTCTTGGTCAATCCTTTCCCTCCAATCTTCGAAACAACTTATACCACGGAGACGAGAGATGTACAGATGCTGAGTCAGTCTCCTCATATATTCAACATCTCTGTTGGCTATGATATCAAGAAGTTCTCGGCTAGAGTATCTGGTATCTATCAGGGTACAAAGGCGAGCGGTTACTCTCTCAACAAAGACTTTGACCGCTTTACCTTAGAATTTTGGCGCTGGGATGCCTCGATCAGACAGGGCTTTGGAGAAAATTGGACTGCCTTCTTGAACTTCAACAATATCACCAACCAGCAAGACATCTCCTTTGTCCGCAACCCAAACTACCTCAGTACGATCCAGACTTTTGGATTTACGGCAACCGTTGGCCTTCAATTCAAAATCCTTCCCAAATAGTCATATCTACCTTTTCTTTTATAATTCTCTATTACCTAAACCTATTTTAACATGAGACTTAACTACTCTATTGGCTGCGTATTGCTCTGCTTATTTGCGATGAGCAGTCTGCAAGCCCAACGAACCGTCAATATCCCAGCCAATCCAGGCACCTTTGTCGACATCTTCCCCATCATCATGGGTGATACTACTGCTGCTGGCGACCGAGTTGATGAAAACACCATTTACACCCTAGACAATGGCGGAGTTTATATTACGACTGGCCGTCTTGTCAATAAGCCAAACTGGCCCTTACAGATTCAAGCGACCGACCTAAGTGATACCGATCTCAAACCTTTTTTGACTCGGATTCCCAATGCGACCGGTAGCTATCCCGATATCATGCGCGCCGAAGGAGATGTAAGTCTGACCAATCTATGGATTGTATCAGGAGAAAAAGGACCAGGTGAAAATCATGACTGGGGGAAGATTCGTATCCTAGGTGATAGCACCACTTTCCGCGCTACTGATTGTATCATCGAAAAAGATCGCGGCGGCTTCATCCAATTGCGCGCCAATAATGTAAAATGCTTCGTCGATAACTGTATCCTCCGCAATGGTGGCAACCGTTTCATCCTACAAGGAAACGGGCGAGGAGTGGATTCCCGTAACTTTGTTTTTGATACGCTGATCGTAACCAACTCGATCATTCATAATATTGTTGACCGCGTCTTTCGTAGCCAAGGGGGTACTGCACCTCATGGTTATATCGCCTTTGACAACAATACGATCTTCAACGTAGCTGGTCGTCATGGTTGCATTCAGCTTCGCTGGGTGGAGAGCGCTCGTATTACCAACAACATTTTCATCAACCCGATGATGCTAGGTACTACTCCTGCATTTACAGACGAGCAAAACCAGCCTGACAACGCGACTCACAAGATCATTACCCTTGATACCCTGACCTCATCCACTGAGCTATTTATCGCGGGTAATAATATTTTCTGGACGCAAGACGTCATTGACGTTTGGGCTATGCATGACTCGGTAAGCCGCCCTGCTATCCTTTCTGACTTAGTAAAAGATGCTCTCGGTGCAGATACGACCAATGCTTACTTCGAAGAAGTAATCAGTCTCAACAATGTCCCAATCAACATTACGCAATACATCGAAGACCTCTATGCAGATCCGACAGCTACGGATATGTTTGACTTTGTCGTGCAGGATAGCGCCTTCGCCGGCGGAGATCGCGACTTTGGCAACCTCTTCAAATTCACCGCCTTCGATCCTTGCTATGACGAAAACTCTGCCTCAGCTAGCGCTGCAACCCATGGGGGTTCGATCGGATATACCCTTGCTTGCCAAGGCCTAACGGTTCCGGATGAGTATGGTACCGGTATCGAAGATCTCAACCAAAACTTAGGGCTACAGGCTGCTCCCAATCCGTTTAGAGGCCATACTGAGATCTCTTTTGAGCTGAGCGAAGCAGGAGCCGCCAACCTCCGTGTGTATGACATCAGTGGACGAGTAGTGAGCACCTTAGCTAATGATTATTATGCTGCAGGTCAGCATAGCCTCAATTGGCAAGCCAATGGCTTGGGTTCAGGTATCTACTTCCTGAAGCTAGAGACCAAAGCTGGATTCATGACCCAGAAAGTGATGATTCAATAGATTTATAGTAAGTTTTTTTTTGGTAGCGGGTAGCCTCAGGTTATCCGCTTCTTTTTTTGTCGCTGCGCGGAACGCTTCTCTCTTTTCCTCCCCCTCAATCCCCCTCCAAAGAGGGATAAAACCTACGGTTTGCAAAACCATATCCCCCTTCGGAGGCTACGGCTTGTACACATCTTCTACACAGAGTGAAATACTTTGGGACACATGATAAGTATTTGACTTTCAACAACTTATCATATCATCCCGAAAATGCGCCGAAACAAGT
>JBCAWW010000670.1:0-3820 GCA_038534415.1 Bacteroidota bacterium
GGTATCGTTTTGCTTGACTTTGATAAGCGATATCTAATCTGGGGGCTCCATAAAATAATGGCCAATCATCCGTGCGAAAGGGACTAGCTGGTAGGCCCAATTCATTAAACAAACTAGCTTCCGCTGCATTGCTAAATGCATAGCGTACGGCTACAGGCTCTGATACCTCTGGACTAGCAAGCTCCAAAAGATGCTCTCCAAGCAAGTTGGCAGTAGCAGGGTAGAACTTTTGGTCTGAACCGGCAATTTGGAAGTATTGTGAGGATTTGAGTTTAAGTGGTCCATTGCCCTCTTGAAAGTAGAGTTTCATTTTCGCTCCATCGCGAACGCTTCTCTCTAGCATTGGGCCGGAGGCAATGAGATCCTGACCATAAGTATGGGCCAGTGCCTGGAGTGCCAATCTTTTACCAATCGTTTGTTTGTCGCGCGGGTGTATGTCATCAGGATTACCGACATCTGCACTTACGACCATCCCTGTCTTAGGGACTTTGAGGGCGGTCATCAATTGCGCTTCTCTCAGTCCTGCTCCTACCATGGGTTCGAGATAGTGGAAGGGAGCGAGTTGCACAAAGTAAAAAGGAAGATTGCGCTGCCACTGTTTACGCCAATCAGTGATTAAGGCTGGCATAAGACTCCGGTAAAGCTCCGGATCATAACGATTGGATTCACCTTGGTACCAGATAGCGCCTCTAATTTCATAAGGGATGATAGGGGCAAGCATGGCATTGTAAAGGCAGGTCGGATTGCGGTAATAGGTCGGATTTGGAGCTTGTGGATTATTGCGATAAGTGCGAACGGCCTCATCGTATTTATCAAGATTGGGTTTGAATACCGCGACCTGCTCCAATTGCTCTCTGCTCATCCAGGCTTCGGCTGGTGTGCCGCCCCAGCTACTATGGATAATCCCTACGGGAACGCCTAGGTCTGTCTGGAGTTCTTTGGCAAAGTGGTAGGCTACGGCACTAAAATCTTTGAGAGAAGCCGCATCGGCAATGGCCCAACTGCCTTTGCAGTCAAAACGGGGAGAAGAGGCAACGGCCTTTTCTACTTGAAAAACCCTGATTTGGGGTTCATTGACACTTTGCAATATCTCAGGCCCATACTTACTCCTGCTCAGCGGCCACTCCATATTGGACTGACCACTAGCTAGCCAAACTTCTCCTATCAAAATATCATTGAGAACGATGCGGTTATTGCCTTGAATAAGGATTTGATATGGCCCGCCCGCCTCAGGAGTCGGAATTTCGATTCGCCAGCGACCACGACTATCGGCAAAAAGAGACAAATTCATTTCGTCCCACTCGGCGGCAAACTTTATTTGTTCGCCCGGCTCTGCTCTACCCCAAAGGGCGATATAAGCGTTGCGTTGTAGGACCATGTGATCGCCAAAGATGGCAGGCAAAACAACTTCGGCGCGTAGGCTAAGACTTAGCAATATCAAGCATAGCCATAGTAGTGTAGTTCTCATAGACGAATATAGAATCTATCAGGCGTCTTCTGCAAGACAGAGACTTGAATGAGGATTGGCGATATCGTACTTTGTAAATTAAACCGTACCAAATAGATGAATAATAGCCCCCACTTAGAACAATTAGAAAAAGCGATTAGTGTTGCGACTTTCTCGCAATTAGCGGAAAAACAACCTACTCATGCTAAAGTATTAAAAACAGACTTGGTATTAATCCGTTTTGGAGAGCAAGTCTCGGTATTATATGGCCGTTGTCTTCATAGAGGAGCCCTGCTTTCAGATGGACATGTAGAAGGTGAAAACCTGATCTGTGGTTTGCACAATTGGGACTACCGCTATGATAGTGGAGTGAGTGAATATGCTCCCGATGAGCAATTGCATAAATTCAATACTGTCATCCATGAAGGGCAAGTTTATATTGATGAGGCCGAGGTGCAGCACTTTGAAGCCAAAATCCGACCTGCACCATTTAAAGAAGAGGAATACCTTGGCCAGTATGCTGATACACATCCAGAAGACACAGAGCCCTATACTTTATACATAAAACACTTAGCCCAACATGGTCTTTCTAAGGTTGGGCATCATGGCCATAGCTCGGCTATGGGAGTCGACCGCAATACGCTACCTAAATGGGATAGTATTCAACTATTGCCCGCTCAGCTAGCAAGCAAACCCTTGTTGGACGAGGAGGTAGTTGATACTAAGGTCGTCATTGGGCCGAATGCGAAACGCCCTCTTGAATTAGATTTGCCGCTTTTTGTCTCAGATATGTCCTATGGGGCTTTGAGTCGTGAGTCAAAAATTGCTTTAGCAAAAGGCGCGGAGATGTCCGGCACTGGTATTTGCTCAGGAGAAGGAGGGATGCTGCCGGAGGAGCAGGCCGCCAATTCGCGCTATTTTTATGAGCTCGCTTCGGGGCGTTTTGGTTTTAGCTGGGACAAGGTGAAAAAAGCGCAGGCCTTTCATTTTAAAGGAGGCCAAGGAGCAAAAACGGGTACTGGAGGACATTTGCCGGGTTTTAAAGTAGTTGGCGAAATCGCGAAAGTGAGGGGCTTGCCAGAAGGCAAAGCCGCCATTAGCCCTGCGACATTTACTGACATGAGCAGCGTAGAGGACTTTAGACGCCTAGGCGATGAGGTACGAGCGTTAACCGGAGGTATCCCCATAGGCTTTAAAATCTCCGCTAGCCATGTGGAGGCAGATATTGACTTTGCTCTAGCTGCAGGAGCCGATTACATCATTTTGGATGGCCGCGGTGGCGGAACGGGGGCCGCACCACTGATATTGAGAGATCATATTTGTGTGCCGACGATACCAGCCTTGGCTAGGGCTCGTAAGCATCTTGACCACGTAGCTGCGGATGGAGTGAGCTTGGTAATTACGGGTGGTTTGCGAGTCGCTTCAGATTTTGTCAAGGCTTTGGCTTTAGGGGCTGATGCGATAGCGATTGCAAATTCGGCGATGCAAGCGATAGGTTGTTTGGGCATGCGGGCCTGTCATACGGATAATTGTCCAGTAGGAATCGCTACGCAAAAAGAAAACCTCAGAGCAAGGCTAAAAATCCAGCAATCGGCCAAGCAATTACATAACTTTTTGGAGGCTTCTAAAGAGCTGATGCAGCTTGTGGCGCGGGCTTGTGGTCATGATTCCTTGACACAGTTCAATGCCAACGACCTGAGCACCTTTGATTACGAAATGCATCGATTATCTGGAATTCGATATGCTGGTGTCGGAATCTAAAACGATTCTAAAACCACGAAAAAAGGAATATTAAAACTGCTAAAGTTATTGTGTCCATCTCGGGCATAAACAAATAGACGGTAGTCCCCAGGAGTTTCTGGTACTTTAAATTTAACGGTACTATCGGTGCTGTTTATAATCAGGTCTGGAAGCGCTTTGGGGCGATTTTCGCCCTCTCCATTAAATTTATAGCGGTAGTTTCCTTCATGAAAAATCTCCCAGCTTATGGCAAGAGAGTCATTTTCTGGATCACTTACGTGGACGATGGCTTCATGCGTACTACCTGCGCTCAAGCTTATGTTGGGGCCAGGATAGCCGTCAAAAACCTCAATAAATTCTACTTTGGGGGCTAAGTTTTCTGGATAAGTTCCTTTCCAGATTCGCGCTAACTCGTCTACAGAAGGCGTCTTTTCTCCATATTCACTAAAAAGAGAGTACCAAGTATGAGTTCTTTCTTGCTTGAAGCCCCAAAAAAAGGCACAGCTCCCTAGGCAGTTTTCTTCAGTGGGGAGAAATTTTTCGTACATATAGGCCAAATATTCGGACTTATTTATATCACCTAGTTCTTGATGAACGTTCCAAGCATTGGCCTCTACCTGCCATGTCCCCATT
>JBCAWW010000671.1:0-3816 GCA_038534415.1 Bacteroidota bacterium
AAAATAGATTAGTGGTTGTCGGGACGAAATCGTCCGACAACCACTAATCTATTTTCATTCTCCAACCGAAACGAAGAAGCCTTTATTGGATCAACTTATCCCAATACAAGACCTTTGCCATCAAATTTCTAAAGGGAAATATGAAACGCTACAAACTATTGTTTCTGAGACATATGTCAATAATCTCAAGAAAAAGCATTATTGTTTGGAATTGATATGGGATCAAGAAGTAAACGTAATCAATGCTTTCCCTAAGCTGATAAAAGCCAAAAAGGTGTTAATCCCATTATATGAATGGAATCATTCAGTCAAAGTACCACAGCCCGATATAGTATTTTATGTGGGTACGGAAAAATATTCTACCCCTGCTTATGGGATCAAATGTTCCCCCGCATTAAGAGATAGTTTGTATCGCGCAATACAAGCGGCAATCAAATGACAATGGCTAATCAAACATCACCACCCAAGGGCGGTGAATCAGCCGCCAATGGTCATTGACATAGACCAGCATATCGTAGGCACTGCCTAGCTTATGACCTGGCTCGATAAACTTAAAGCGATAAAATGTATAATTGGGCTGGAGAAATTGGGCAATTTCTTTATAACCACCCGGAAAAAACCTTGCCTCCCCCTGATAATCAATTAAGTCTTGGGTGGTCGCCTCCCATAACAAATAATCGGTCTGGCCATCCATCAAGGGCTGGACAACAATCCGGGCCATTTTGTTGATCCGCTGTTGGTAGCGATATACTTTCCGAGCATACTCTTCGGTAAATATGGCCTCGCAATCCTCTCTCTCTGGCCTTAATTGGGCGCTGAGATCGATCCGCTCATCTTCATCTGCATAAAGCAAAAACTCTAATATCTGTAAAGCACCCTCGCGACCGGGCGGAAACTCATAGATATGTTCTGCTTCTTTTTGACCCAATACAGGCAATAAAAAGCCTAGGGAGATCAATAAAATTAGTGTCCTGCGCATGTGAATATTTCCTGCCCTCAAAATCTGTTTAATCTCGAAAAGTTCAAAATCATTAATACGTATAAGAATACATCGGAATTGTTGGATGATTGATTTTTTGAATTGTTGACTAGATCAATCGTAACTTCAAGCCCTTAAGTAATTTTACCTCTATGTCTCCAGAATCTTTATCCCAAATGATTAAAGCAGAAGGCCAGCGGCTTGGCTTTGATATGCTTGGGATTGCCAAGGCAGAGATGATGGAAGCTGAGGCTAGAGATTTAGAACAGTGGCTGCAAGCTGGTCAAAACGGCAGTATGCAGTACATGGAAAATTATTTTGACAAAAGAGTTGACCCCCGCAAATTAGTGGAGGGCGCAAAATCGGTGATTAGCGTCATCCATAATTACTTCCCCGCAGAAGGGGAAACGTTCCCCGAAGGCGGCCCAAAAATCTCCCGCTATGCCTGGGGCCTAGACTACCACAAAGTCCTCAAACGTAAGCTCTATACCCTTTTTCGCTGGATACATGAACAAGTAGGGGCAGAGGTACCCGGTCGAGTTTTTGTCGATTCCGCGCCTGTGATGGACAAAGCCTGGGCAAAGCGAAGCGGACTTGGATGGATTGGAAAACATACCAATTTGATTAGTCCCCAGAGAGGTTCTTACTTCTTTATTGGTGAGATCATTTTGGACCTCGAATTGGCCTATGATGGCCCTATCAAGGACTATTGTGGCACTTGTACGCGCTGTATTGACGCTTGTCCAACCGATGCGCTAGAACCCTATGAAATTGATGCCAATAAGTGCATCTCTTACCTGACCATCGAACTCAAAGATGCCATGACTGCAGAGCAAGCCCAAGGCTTAGAGGGCTGGGCTTATGGCTGTGATATTTGTCAAGAAGTTTGTCCGTGGAACCGCTTTTCACGCTCGCATGGTGAAGATTTTAAACCACTCGGTCATCACAAGATGAGCCAGCTTGATTGGGAAGAAATCGATGAAAAAGCTTTTAAAAAGCTCAGCAAAAAAACCGCCATGAATCGGGTCAAATGGGAAAAGATGAAAAGCAATCTTTTCTGGTGGCAACAAAATCGAGACGTTAAGCTTTAGAACTCACTTCCTCTGGATACTCGATCCGAGCATGATAGATGCTGATCAGCTTTTTGTGGAGGACTCTGCGGATGGTTGTGATGTCCTTAAAAGTCAGATTACAATCCTCCAACTGTCCATCTTCGATTTTATAGTTAACGATAGAATCTACCAGCTTTTGTAGCTTTTCGGGAGTCGGTTTGTTCATGGCCCGAGATGCCGCTTCGATCGAATCAGAGATCATCAAAACAGCCGTTTCCTTCGAAAAAGGCTTAGGGCCTGGATAGCGGAAGGCAGACTCATCAATATTGATGTTCTCTTCCTTCTCCTTGAGGAAATTACGGTAGAAGTACTCCACTCGCGTACTCCCGTGATGGGTTTGGATAAACTGAATGATCTCTTTGGGGAGATGATGTTTGGTGGCAAGTTCTACTCCTTTGGCAACGTGTCCGATGATGATACGGGCACTTTCGAGATTACTTACTTTTTCGTGAGGATTATTGCGTTTGTCCTCCTCAGACATATTTTCGATAAAAAAATGATGATCCGGCATCTTGCCCACATCATGGTAGAGAGCCCCTACATGGGTGAGCAGTTCATTGCCGCCAATCTCACTGATAACGGACTCGGCCAAATTCGCAACCTGCAAGCTATGCTGGAAGGTTCCAGGCGCTTTGCGTGCGAGTTCTTTAAGAAGGGGATGATTGGTGTCGAGTAATTCGAGATAGGTCAAATCCGAAGTGATGCCAAATAACTTTTCAAATAAGAAGATCAAATTAAAGGCAATCACCGTCGCCAAAGCATTGCCCATAAAGAGCAATATATTGGGATAATCAATCCCTCTAAAGCCACCTTTTGAATACAGATTGTAAATCAGAAAGGAGAGGACATACCCAATAAAAATGTACAGCAGCGTATACCAAAATTGTTCCCGTTTGCGCAGATTGGTCATACTATAAATGGCTACTGTTCCAGCCACGGTCTGTACAAAAGCATATTCTAAATCCTGTTGGATCAATACCGCCCCAAAAAATGCCACTAAAAGATTACACAAGAAGGCCGTCCCTAAACCAAAAAAATTGCGCATAAAGATCGGCACCAAGCAGGCCGGTGCTAAATAGATAAAACTCAAGCTAGGCTGAGTGCTACCTTGCCTCAGGACATAATTCCCGATTCTTGAAGTGAGTACCATCAATCCCACCGTGATCACAAAGGTGAAAAAAATGAGCGCTAACTTATTGTTGTCAAAATAAATGCGCGGTCGGTCAAAAGCCAGGTATACCAAGAGGATGGCGCTGATCAAGGCGATCACCATAAATTGACTAATCGACACTTCCAATAAGCTATCTCTAATGGCGCGCTTTTGTCGTTCTTGGATGAGGGCGTTTAGGGCTTTTTCTACCTCTACGGTAACGATTTCCCCACGCTCTACGATACGATCTCCCTGTTTATATTCTGATAAAACCGGAGAAACCAGATTGCGTTGTTGCTGGCGCTCCAGTTCTGTTAAGGCCTCGTTAAATAGATAGTTCGCTTCTAGATCCCTTGCAAGCATATAAGCAAGGAGCTTTTCCTTAAAGTTGTTTTTTAGGTTCAGATCATTTTGCAGGTATTGCATCAAGGCAACTTTGTCTACTAGAAGTTGATTGATGGGGACCCATTTTTCGGTTGCTGCTTGCTTCCGCAAAGCCACATAGTGATCGCTTTGCGATAGTTCTGGAGCATTGAGGTAACCAATCTCATACACCTGATTCGCTACTCTAAAAG
>JBCAWW010000672.1:0-3815 GCA_038534415.1 Bacteroidota bacterium
CCAAGATTTCGAAAGTTTCGCGGCTTGTCTCATCGTTGATGTTTACCAAATATAGTCCTTTTGACAAAAGGCTGAGGTCAATACGGATTTGGCTAGCACCTGGAGCGATGGTCTCTTCTTGTACGCGTTTGCCTTGTAGGTCAAATATTTCAACGCTAAGCGGCAGCAGCGAAAGCTGAGACAATTGCACGCTTAGAATATCTTGAGTTGGATTGGGATAGAGTCGGTATTTAGCCTCTGCAAGTGCATTGACTTTCACACTAGGGGAGTAGCTAAATTGACCATCAAAATCGACTTGTCGCAGGCGGTAATAAGTGCTCGTCGTTGGCAGATACACATCTTGATATTGGTAAATCTGTATTTGCTGGCTATTACCGGCGCCTTTGACTTGTGCGATCTCAACAAAGTCGGTTCCTCCAATCGAACGTTCCAAGCCGAAGTAATCGTTGTTTTCCTCAGTAGCAGTCGTCCAACTTAAGGTAACACCTAGATCGTTCTGCGAAGCAGTAAAATCCAATAATTCTACTGGTAAATCTGTCGCGATGATGTCCCCAATCAAAAAACCAGCTTCTGCAAAGCTAAAATAGGCTACTTCCTCGAGGCTATGATTGATCTCTGTATCTCCACAATTTTCCTCTTCGAGAAAGACTGCGACTTGCTCACCTTGGTTTGCTTGGTAACGCAGGGCACAAGGATCGCTGCCATTGTAGCTCGCGATTTGACCTAAGAAAATCCCTGCATGTTCATAGTCTTGCCCAAAGCTTAAGGTGTCCCAAACTTCCTCCACCAGATTATTGGTTTGCTGGATTTCGTAGGGAAGATAGCCGTCAAACTCTCCGGGCTCAATCGCGATATAAGCGACCGTCTCAGCAAGATGGGAGCCGTCGCTGCCTTCTCCTTCTTGTAGCCTGAGCCGAAAACTGCTAGTCGAGGCATTATTTTCGTTTTGCCGAATCGTAACCGCACTCGCTTCTCGGGTGCTCATGGTTTGGGCTAGGACCACTGGGGTATTGGCAAAACTCTGCGGGAAGGCATGGTCGATGAAGTTATGATCTAGGGAAAGGGTATCAGCCATCAGCTTTTTGCCATTGGGGAGAAGGTGTATGCCCGCCTCCACAACTAAGTAAGGGACGGTTTCAAAAGCATGGGTAAGGTCTTGACAATCCCACTCTTCGATTCTGATTTCAAAGCTGTTTTGATTGACATTGCGGACTCTGACGATAATGGGGTCTACGCCTGCATAAGAAGGGGCTCCGGCAACGATGATCGGTCTTTGGTAAGTGCGATTGAGATTGACTGTCAGCCAGTTATCGTCTACACTTACTTGACCTACTTCGCCCAAGGTATCGTTTTGAGTAGGTAGTAAACCATTGATCCAATCGCTTAGGACCTCTATATATGCTTCATCCACTAGGCTCTTGGCCAAAGGCGGCATGGCGTCGGCAGCTACACTGTGGTCTCTCAACCAAAGCTCCGAATTTGCGCTATCTCCCGGCAGTACCACATTGGGTACATGAGAAGCTGCGCTGATGGTCGGCCCATTGAGGAGGTCTTGACTCGCCAATAAGGTATTGATCCGGCCATCAAAGTTGGCGTTGACGCCTCCCGGCTGGTGGCAATAGGCACAATTGGCATCCAAATAAGAACGCACTTTATAGGAGTTGACCGCTTTGGGATCATCCAATGGGACATTGCGTAAATATTGCGCTGGATCACCAATAGGTTGACTAAAAATGTCTATATGGGCCCAGGTGTTGAGTTGGTTGTCAGTATTGCCTGTTTGAGGGTAGGTAAAGTCTCCATTGAGCTGCTGAGTATTAAGACCTAGGATTTGGCCTGCATTCTCATTGTGGCAAGTCAGGCATTCGCCTCGGCTCGGGAAGGTCCAGGTTTGCTGCCAAGTCTGCCCTGCGGGATCGAGTACATTGAAGGCTTTGGTCGCTCCGCTCGAAAGCAGATCCGCCTCGCTCTGATCATCACGCCATTGATAAGTCAGGCCGTAGGCTTTGCCATTACTGCCGATGATGATAAAACGGGTTTCTACTTTGGTGGTATTGCTGGGACTACTTTCGTCCAGTGCTAATTCAAAATGCTTGACGATGACCGTGCCTTCGGGAAAATCCCAAGGATCTGCTGCGTCGAATACCACCTGCTCTGCCGGGCTATCGAAAGTCCCATCATTGGGGAGGGCGATCCAGCGTTGTTTCTCGGCGCGGTCAGACCAAAGCGGAGTATTGACGGTATAAGGGATAAAGCCATTGGCAGGCGTCATATTGCTGAGATTGCTAAAGGCGCCTGTCGCGGAAAGCGTCAAGGGTATACTTGCGTTTTGGCCCGGATTTTTGATGAGTTTCATCATCGTACCATTGGTGCGCATGAGCATGAGGTCGCCCAGGGGCGACTCAAAGATGGTATAGGCCGCACTGGGGATATTGGGGAGCTCCTCAGTAGTGGTAAGCTCAGTGAGCGGATCATAGTCGACGGCCCAAGCATTTTTCTTGCTGATATCTGCTGTGATTACTTTGCCATAAAGCTCTGGATGCACACTGCCTCTATAGACACAGCCGAGCATGATATTGCTCGCCTGATTGCGGGCTGGAGAGAAGATTGGCTCTGTCAAAATCCCCCGAAATGGGTTGGGTTCGGGAGCGCTTGGTGGGGTACGGTCCCAAGTGATCGCCCCCGTAGGGCCTACTCGATAGGGCCAGCCGTAATTATGGCCTTTTTCGATGCGGTTGATTTCTTCCCCATTGTGAGGGCCTACTTCGCAGACCCAAGGGTAGCCACTGACTGCATCGAAACTAAGCTTCCAAGGATTACGGTGTCCGAGGCTATAGTATTCTTCCATGATGCTGCTATCGGCCGCCAACCATGGATTGTCATGGGGGATACCGTAGCCAATGCCCGAAAGTTCATCCGGATAGGCCTGAGGCAGTTTTTTGCGAGGAGAATGACTTTTGAGTGGATCTTGATCCACATCTATGCGCATGATACCTCCGACCAAATTATGTTCAATACGCTGCACATCATTCATAATGGTGTCCTTGGCTCCTAGGCCAGTATAGGGCCCAAAGCCTCCACCATGAGCATCGCCAAAGGGGACATATAAAAAGCCATCTGGTCCAAAGTCTATTTCGCCCACATTGTGGAACGATCCCCCCGGTACGATCTGTTGGATCATAATGAGTTCAGTAGTCAGGTCTAGTTGTCCTGTACTAGCAAGCAATTTGAAGCGACTGAGCCTACGATGAGTATTGTTACTCATATAGGTGATATAAATATACTCTCGGTTGGGAGAGCCTAGCTGTCCAAATTCTGGGTGAAAGGCGATGCCTTTGAGACCGAATCGACTATTGGTAAAGGGGGTGCCGTTGGCGATATCACCAATCAAGACCGCGCTAGGGCTAGCCTGATCAAAGTCAAAGCGATAAATCTTGCCTGCAATAGTGCCCAACACCATGACATTGGTTCCGGGTATCCTACGAGCGGTGATGACGCTACCCATGCCAGTACTAGTATAGGCATTGGTCCATTGCCAAGTACTCGGCAATTGATTGGGAAAAGCGCCTCCTAGATAAGCACTAAAAGGCTCTGCGCTGGTCAAACCAGGCCCCGTAATCATGGGGGCAGCGGCAAAGCCCAATAGGAGTATTAAGGCAAAAATCAGGTAAAGAGAGATGTTAGAAAAAAATGAGCGAAGGCCTAAAAACTGCCGATCAAGGTTCATAATTGGCCTAGCCAAAAGGGTTACACTAGTCTACAAACAAAAGCCTATCTGCTTTACAGATAGGGGTTCATTAGCCTTTAGCTAATGA
>JBCAWW010000673.1:0-3814 GCA_038534415.1 Bacteroidota bacterium
TACCCCAAGGTCTTTTAGCGGTACGCCTAGGTGCATGGCGTCCTTGATATGAAAGACTCGGCCGTCAGATGGCTCACGCAGACTCTGCATTATTTCTTGCAGGTCTTTCATTTCTTTGCCATCAGCCCCCATGCCATTGCGGTTGACCTCTAGTGATTGACAGGCTTTTTGGAGGGCTTCGTTGAAGCTCCGTCCGATAGCCATTACTTCACCAACTGCTTTCATTTGCAGTCCGAGGCGTGGATCAGCGCCTGGAAACTTAGAAAAGTTCCAGCGAGGGATCTTGACGATCACGTAATCGAGTGTCGGCTCAAAGAAGGCCGAGGTATTTTTGGTGATTTGGTTAGGGAGCTCGTCGAGCGTATAACCAACCGCCAATTTTGCCGCCAAACGTGCAATCGGATAGCCAGTAGCCTTAGAGGCAAGGGCCGAAGAGCGAGAAACCCGAGGGTTGATCTCGATGATAATCACCCGTCCAGTTTCAGGATCCGAAGAAAACTGTACGTTACAGCCTCCGGCGAACTCACCCAATTCGTCCATGACCCTAAATGCATAATCTCGCATTTTTTGGTAGATGGTATCCGGTAGGGTCATCGCAGGCGCTACCGTGATCGAGTCTCCAGTGTGGACCCCCATGGGGTCAAAGTTTTCGATGGTACAAATCACCAGTTTGTTACCGGCTTTGTCTCGCATTACCTCAACCTCATACTCTTTCCAGCCAAAAATACTTTCTTCCAGTAGGACTTCATGAATAGGACTCGATTGCAAGCCTCTTTTGAGGAGGCCATCAAAGTCTTTTTCTTCATGTACGAAGGCTCCACCAAATCCACCCAGGGTGTAGGAAGGGCGAATTACGAGGGGGAAACCAATCCTTTGGGCGATTTCTTTGCCTTTGAGAAAGGAGTTAGCCGTTTCTGCATTGGGAATGGGAATTCCAATTTGCAGCATAGTTTTACGGAAGAGTTCTCTATCCTCAGCTTTGTCAATAGCACTGATGTCTGATCCTAAGATCCTGACACCATATTTTTCCCAGATGCCTGCTTTTGCACATTCGACAGCAAGGTTCAATGCAGTTTGCCCTCCCATAGTAGGAAGTACAGCATCGATTTTTTGCTTTTGCAAAATTTCCTCAATTGACTCGACGGTAAGCGGCAACAGATAGATATCATCTGCTGTCACCGGGTCGGTCATGATGGTGGCAGGATTGGAATTGATCAAGGCAACACGGATACCCTCCTCTTTTAATGCAAGTGAGGCCTGTGATCCCGAATAATCGAATTCACAGGCCTGACCGATAATGATGGGTCCGCTGCCTATAATGAGCACGGATTTGATTGACGGATCGAGTGGCATATGCGATGAAATTTCGCGCAAATTTAAAGGTCAAAGCCCTAATTGCCTAATAAGTTTTAAGAATATAGGGTAACTGTTGCAATATCAGGCATTTTCCCTTGACAAGTGGGCGTTCACAAAGTATTTTTGCGCCATTCTATTCTACACCTGATAATACACGGCACCAAGACTTTATGAAACTCTCTGCCTTCCACTTCGAAGTACCTGACGAACTCATTGCCCTTCACCCACACGATCCTCGCGACGAAGCTCGCCTGATGGTTGCTCACCGCGACACAGGTAAAATTGAGCATCGTATGGTCAAGGATATGCTCGAATATTTCGAGGAAGGTGATGTGTTTGTAATGAACGATACCAAAGTATTCCCTGCTCGCCTTATCGGCCAAAAGGAAAAAACGGGGGCACAGATCGAAGTCTTCCTGCTACGCGAACTCAACGTCAAGCAAAAGCTTTGGGATGTACTCGTTGAGCCTGCTCGTAAAATTCGGGTAGGTAACAAACTATTCTTTGGTGATAATGACCTTGTCGCTGAGGTTGTAGACAATACGACTTCTCGCGGTAGAACCATTCGCTTTCTCTTTGATGGAGAAAACGAAGAGTTGCACCGCATGATCGATAAACTAGGCAAGACGCCTATCCCTCCCTACATCGCCGCTAAGCGTGAAGTAGAGCCTCGCGACCGCGATGACTACCAAACTGCTATCGCGACAAATGTAGGGGCTGTAGCCGCTCCTACCGCAGGCCTTCACTTCACGCGTGAGTTGTTGAAGCGTTTCGAGTTACTCGGCGCGGAGCAATTACGTCTTACCCTTCATATCGGTATCGGTACCTTTAGCCCTGTTGAGGTTGAAGACTTATCCAAGCACCGTATGGACTCAGAGTATTTTGTCATCCCTGAGAATACGCGTGAGATGGTCAACACCGCCAAGAAAGAGCGTCGGAAAGTCTTAGCGGTTGGTAGCTCTAGCATGCGTGCCATGGAGTCTGCTGTATCAGCAAGCAAGATGCTTAACCCTGCTGAAGGTTGGACCGATAAGTTTATCTACCCTCCTTACGAATTTCAGATTTGTAATAGCTTCATGACCAACTTCCACCCTCCAAAGTCTACTCTATTGATGATGCAAGCTGCATTTATGGGGTACGAATTTATGATGGAGGCCTACGAAGAAGCGGTCAAAGAGAAATATCGTTTCTACTCCTACGGAGACGCGATGCTCATTCTCTAATGAAAAAGGCGGCACTGATTGTAGCGGGTGGTACTGGCACCCGCATGGGCAGCGAACGTCCTAAGCAATTTTTATTGCTTGGCGGCAGACCGATATTGATGCACACTTTGGATCGATATTTAGCCCTAGATCCTAAACTCCCGCTACAATTAGTACTCCCTGCCAATGAAGTCAAATTTTGGTTTGAAGATTCCCCAAAGTGGTTTCAAGCCAACGAACTGGCGCGCATCGAGGTTTGTGAAGGCGGCGCGAGTCGCACAGAATCCGTTCACAAAGGATTAGAAGCACTACAGACGCGACTTTTTCAGCCGGAGAGCTATTTTGTGGCGATTCATGATGGAGTGCGCCCTTTTATCCATACCGATAGATTATTAGAAGCCTATCAGATTGCCTCACAAAGAGGGGCTTCAGTAGCCTGCGTCCCGGTCAAATCTTCCATGCGCATGATGTCTGTAGATGGAGGGAGTCAAGCGGTTGACCGCAGCCTGTATTATCATGTGCAAACGCCTCAGACCTTTGCTTTTTCTCGCATCCTAAAAGCCTATCGTGAACGACCAGAGGGAGCATTTACAGATGATGCCAGCCTCTATCAAGCCATGGGAGGCGATGTAGTAATTTGCGAAGGTAGCTACGACAACCTCAAGATCACCACCCCGGAAGATCTGTTGATCGCTGAGCAAATTCTCGCTCGTTGGCAAGCTGCTACTGCCGAGTCAGAGTAAAGCCATTTTTTCTTCCAGCCATTGTTTTGCGGCTAGTTCAGCGTATTGGGCGATTGTTTTTTCTATTTTGCTTCGCAGAACGTTTTCCCCCGCCTGATAGCGTGTCATCAATTTTAGGACGCGTATAAAATTTTGATAAAGTATCCGTTGTTGAGGAGAAAGAGACTTTTCACGACTAAGATATGCCCGAAAGTTTTTGAGGAGCATGAGCAAAGATTCGTACTCTTCGGTTTCATAATACACCCTCGCCAAGATGGTCTTGGCCCCCAATTGGTAAAATACATTGGTAAACTCTACCTGTGCCAACAACCTCAGTACTCGAGAATATTGACTTTGAGCCATAAGGAGATAAGCCAGATTGTAGCGATATGCGTTTTCTTGTACCTCTGGATTTAAGCGCTCGCGATAAGACTCAATAAAATCCTCCGTCCATTCATACTGCTTGAGGCGGGTACCTAGGGCCACCAAGTTTTTATAATGATTGTCTTCGAGATTGCCTCCCTTGGGCAACAA
>JBCAWW010000674.1:0-3811 GCA_038534415.1 Bacteroidota bacterium
GAAAAGAAATTCACATTCTACGATTTGAGTAATGTTGTTTTCAATATTACAGATCCCAATTCAAACCCAACTTTAGAAGTGAACCAAGAGTATACATTCACTCTAATGGGGGTGAGTGAAGACAATTGGGTGAATTTATTTTTCGAAAAGGATTTTACTACCGATTAATTGGGTTTTGAGACTGCTTGGAAGGTTCTAATAAAAAAGAAGCCGCTAGAAAGGACATTTCTAGCGGCTTTTTATTTGAGAGAATCGTTCTGCGAAGCAGTAATCTCTTTACTCTCGCATCAACTTTTGATATTTCCTTCGGTCGAGTCCGATAGCAAGAATGCGTACAGAGTCTCGGTTGTGTAAATGCGAGCGCCAAGGCACCATCGCATAGGCCGAAAGTCGTGCCCCGGTACTAGCATCGCAATTGACCAGATAGCGGGCGGACATTTTTTCGCCTTGAACGATATGAAAGTACTCCTGCAGATAAAAATCGGTGGAGCCCGTCTTACGTTCGATGGCATATTGAAGCCGTTCTTGTAAGGAATCTAGATCAGTATTCCAGGGTAGATTATTGAGATTGAGCATAAAAAAGCCCTCGTATTCATACTGTCTGACGTCTTCATACCAATAGACTTCTGGGCTGTTATTGAGGGCGTTGATAGCTTTTTTCAAAACGTTCAAGTCTCCAAAGGAAATCCGGGACCATGATATCGAGTTGGCTTGATTTTTTAATTGCTCAAAA
Organism: Bacteroidota bacterium; assembly: GCA_038534415.1. GTDB lineage: Bacteria > Bacteroidota > Bacteroidia > J057 > J057 > JBCAWW01. The sequence goes on from JBCAWW010000674.1 coordinate 734, forward strand.
TCCTCCGGAAAAAAGCGGTAGCTTCTACCTTCTACGGTGACGTAGCCACAGTGTAGATTAAGTAGGACAGTTTTGACCAATTGTTTGTCCTGATAAAACTTCAGTGAATAATGATAATCACAGTCGTCCTCTAAGGTTGGTTCAAAATCCCAATTGGATTGAAGTTCGGTTAGTAGAGATTGGTTAGTAGTAATGAAAGTTCCGAGCTCCTGTTGGATCGGGATTAGCTGATAATTGTGTAAGGGAACCCCTACAAGGGCCCATTCACCCGAATAAAGGGCTAAATCAGCTAAGATGTTTTTTGCAGCAACAGAACTTAGAGAGAGCAGGAACGCCAGAGAAATAATAAATCGCATAGGAAATTTGTGGTGGTAAGGGAACGCGTCTGTGTCCTAATTACTAGATAGCAAAAGCTGTGCTAGTCTTCTCCTTCTTCGACCTCTTGTACCAAGACTTTCTCGGCGATGGCTTGAGCCGTTGGGGTGCTCGCGATACCTCCCAAGGCTGTTTCCTTATACTTTTCTTCCATGGAAGCCCCCACTTCGCCCATTGCATCAATCACTTCATCGACCGGAATCACGGCGCTATCACCTGCTAAGGCAATTTGCGCTGAGGCAAAAGCGATGACTGCGGCGGATCCGTTACGTTTGACGCAAGGGACTTCTACCAATCCAGCGACAGGATCACAGATCAGGCCGAGCATATTCATAATGGTGATGGCGACTGCTTCAAAGATTTGCGCAACATTGCCCCCTAGCATATAGACAATGGCCCCGGCTCCCATAGCTGCTGCAGTACCGGTTTCGGCTTGACAACCACCGACTGAACCTGCAATAGAAGCCCGCTTTTCGATGATCAAGGCAATTCCCGCTGATACTAGCATGCCTTCATACAGCTTTTGCTTGGGGATCTGATGGAGAGACTCCATGGTCGTCAAAACCCCCGGCATAATGCCCGAAGCACCTGCTGTCGGAGCTGCCACCACCCGTCCCATACAGCTGTTGACCTCCTTGGCCGAAAGCGCATTGACCAGTAGCATTTGAAACTCTTTGCCCAATACAGAAATCTCACAATCTCTGACCTTTTTAGCGCCATTGTCGATCATGCCGCTAAGGGATTTCATATCTCGGTCAAGGCCTGTATGAACTGCGTCCTTCATGACCGCATAGGCTTGGGCGAGTTTGGCCCAGATTTCTTTTTCTGGGCGGTTGCGCTCTCGCACTTCGTAGTCAAGCACGGATTGCCAAATTGGCTCTTGTTGATGGGACAGCTGCTGCTGCCATTCTTCAAAACTATCAAATAGTACGGCCATGAATCGGGGGTTGAGTATTCAAAAAGCGATGTCTATTGCTAGGCGCTATGGCTAGTAAACGATTAGTTTTTGGAGGTAGCGACGATTTTCGTTAGCGGTATCCTGTATTCTGACTTCGTATATACCAGCTTGTAAGGCGACTTCTAGATAGTAGGGCAAGCTGACCGATCCCAATTCCAGCAACTGAGTATGCACCTTGCTACCTCTGATATCAAATATCTCCAGCTGGGCGTCAAAACCCTCGACGCCAATGGGAAGACTAAGCATAAAGTTTCCTCCGTTGGGATTGGGGTAGATGATGAGGTCGCTTGATGCAAAAGGATCTTCGTATGTATTGGCTTCGAGTAGGTCCTGTCCGAGCATTTCAAGCATAGTACGGGCATTGGGGATGCCATAGCCATAATATCGATCGGGAATGAGATACTTATCTGCCGATTGGATCAAGGCATCGTAGATCTCGGCCCGTGTTGCCATAGGGGCTGCTTGGACCACACAGGCCAACATGCCTGATATCACAGGACAGCTAAAAGAGGTGCCACTACCTCTGGACAGGGCGCCGTCGGGCAACAAAAGATAGGTGTCTCTCCCCATCGCCATGACATCAGGCTTGATCCTGCCATCTACCAGAGGACCTTGACTAGTAAATCCAGCGCTAGAGGCACATTGGTCTACTGCGCCAACGGCAATAACGAAGTCGCCGTCGGCAGGAGCTGTAACGCCTCTGCTGGCGCTATTTCCTGCGCTATTGACTACGAGGATACCTTTTTCACCCGCCATGTCAGCTGCGCGCGTGATGATAGCAGTATTGCCATCAAGATCTGCTTTGGTATAACTGCCTTCTCCTGGGTCAAAATTAAAATAACCGAGGGAGGTAGTGAAGACTTGAGCGCCAAGACTATCAGCAAATTCTGCGGCAGCAAGCCAGTTGTCCTCTTCCTGATGGGTTTCTGAGGAGTCATTTTCAGTCCTGAGTAGGATATAATTGGCTTCAGGAGCTGATCCCGTCAAAACGCCTGGTTGGTTGGCGGCAAGAATCGAAAATACATTGGTGCCGTGGCGGCAATGAATACAGGCACCATAGACATCATCGTCATTGTCGACATAGTCTTTGGTGGCGAGAATACGACCTTCGACATACAAATGATTGAAGGCACTCAAAGTATCTACTCCACGATAGCCATTGTCAAAGACCGCGATCGTAACTCCTTTACCCGTATAACCCGCTCGGTGAAGCGCATTGACTTGGACCATGTCGAGCTGTCGCTCAGGGGTATCAGTCAATTGTACCTCTGGACATCTGTCATCCAAATAGTCGGCAATGCGAGAAACGCCTTGCACGGGGCGAATATCCTTGATAAAAGGAATTTGATAAACGGCCAATTGTTGCTCATAAGTCAACTCAGCAGAAACCATGTTGAACCACTTGCTCACCCGTAGTGGCTGAATCCCTAGCGCTTTGAGCGCTTGGATATAGTTTGGGTTGACGGGATAGTCAGTAAAGTCTAGGGGAATACCCTGCTTGGCTCGATTGGCTAAGGCTTGAGGGCTGAGAAGGTCGGTAGGCTGGTAATGGCTTAAATCGCCTTTGTCAGTCAATTCTAACCAAAACTTAGACTGAGCGTTCCCCGACTGAGGGGCAAAAACCACAAAAGCGAGGAATAAATGAAGCAAATATTTTTTCATGCAAGCAGGCTCTGCCTTGTGATCTATAAATAAAAATAAGGCGGTGGAGCTTAGCTCTATCGCCTTTTTCTTTGCCTTCGATT
>JBCAWW010000675.1:0-3810 GCA_038534415.1 Bacteroidota bacterium
CTTCAAGGCTCAATATAAAACTCAAGATGACCTGGATATAGCCATTATGTGCTGCCTAGAGATCATGACCGAGCACTTGAAAAATAAGGCCCACACTGCACGCCAAACCGACACCGCACTCGAATCCCTCGATACCTTGGAGCAACGTCTCGATTCCTCAATCCAGTTGTCTGGATCCTGAGGTGAATCCCTATTGCTTGTTTGTTTACCGACAGTAAACTGAGACTCAAACCCACTCAGGACTGTCAAATCGCCGTTTATATTCACTATTAATTAGAAACGGCAATGAATGAAATAATTATCGGACTGTTGATTGGGATAGTAGTCGGCATCGTGCTGGGCTATCTGATCAACCGTTTTATGTTGACGACTGCCAACAAAAAGATGGTCGAAAACGCCAAAGATAAGGCTGATCTGTTGGTCAAAGAGGCCGAACTCAAAGGCGAAAACATCAAACAGGATCGTATCCGCAAAGCACAGCAGAAGTACCAAGAGCTCAAAAACAAGTTTGAGAAAAACGCCAGTAAGGAGAAGGAAAAGCTGGACAGCTTCCAAAACAAGTTGAAGCAAAGAGAGGGCAATCTCAACAGCCAGTCTGACAGATTGAAAAAAGAATCTTCTAAGCTTAAGGCTGAGCAAGATCATATCAAGTCGATGCGGACCAATCTTGAAAAGCAAGTCAAGGCGGTCAAGAAAAAGCAAGAAGAGCTCGATACTCTTATCCAAAGACAAGTAGCTGATCTAGAAAAAATCGCTGGCCTTTCTGCGGAAGAAGCTAAAGAAAAAATGATCATCGCGCTTCAGGAAGAAGCGAAGACGGATGCCTCCGCTCATATCAAGATGATCATGGAAGAGGCGAAAATGACGGCTACCAAAGACGCCAAAAAAGTCATCATCGAAACTATTCAACGTACGGCTGCTGAGCATGCGATTGAAAATACGGTTACGGTCTTCCCATTGGAAAACGATGAAATCAAAGGCCGCATCATTGGCCGTGAAGGTCGTAACATTCGTGCTTTGGAAATGGCTACAGGGATTGAGATCATCGTGGATGATACGCCAGAAGCAATTATCCTTTCTGGTTTCGATCCAGTGCGCCGCGAGATCGCTCGTTTGTCATTGCACAAACTCGTGATCGATGGTCGTATCCACCCTGCTCGGATTGAAGAGGTCGTGAAAAAGACCCGTAAGAAAGTAGAGGAGGAGATCATCGAAACAGGAGAACGTACGGTCATCGACCTCAATGTACCGGGCCTACACCCAGAACTGATTCGCATGGTAGGACGGATGAAGTATCGATCTTCTTACGGACAAAACCTCCTCAAGCACTCGCGAGAAGTAACCAACCTTTGTGCGGTAATGGCCGCAGAACTTGGTTTAGATATCAAGAAAGCTAAGCGCGCAGGTCTCCTACACGATATTGGTAAGGTGGCCGAAGAGCACCAAGATCTTCCTCACGCCTTGTTAGGTATGGAGATCGCAAAGAAGTGCGGCGAACATCCAGATGTGTGTAATGCTATCGGGGCTCACCACGATGAAATCGAAATGACCGCTTTGATCTCACCGCTCGTACAAGCTTGTGATGCGATCAGTGGTTCTCGTCCAGGAGCACGCCGCGAAATCGTAGAGAGCTACATCAAGCGTCTCCAAGAATTGGAAGATTTAGCCCTTGGCTATCCCGGCGTATTGAAGTCGTTTGCGATTCAGGCGGGACGTGAGTTGCGTGTGATTGTGGAGAGTGAAAAAGTCAGTGATGGCGATGCGGATCAGCTCGCTTTTGATCTGTCCCAGCGGATCATGAAAGACATGCAATATCCTGGTCATATCAAGATCACAGTGATTCGAGAAAAGCGCGCTATTGCTTATGCAAAGTAGTGCGAAAAAATAAAATGTTCGAAGGCCGCCAATTTCTGGTGGCCTTTTCTTTTTCTGACTGTCTTTTTATATCTTGTTGGTCCGATTTGTATTCTACCTTTAGTCAACAGCAAACTAGGATTACTACAGCACTGTCACTCTACTTTTATCCGATTGTCTGTTAACAAGCTATTTTGACTCATGCGACTAATTACCCCATTCAGTATTTTCGTACTGATTCTATTAGGCAGTATTTCTCCTTTGTGGGGACAGCTACCGCCTAATCAACCAGAGCAGGACTGTGTCAACGCACTCCCGGTCTGCCAAAACATTTTTGTTCAGCAAAATTCTTACCAAGGGGAAGGACTCGACCCCAACGAAATTGATGGCACAATTTCCTGTCTTGGAGGAGGAGAAGTAAATGATAGCTGGTATATCTTTACGGTGCAAGCGCCTGGACTAGTAGATTTTGTTATCTCCCCAGTAGACCCATTTGATGATTATGACTGGGCGGTTTACAACCTTACGACTGCCAGCTGTGCTGACATTGCCACCAATGCGGCACTAGAAGTTTCCTGTAACTTTTCTGGGATTTCTGGAAATACAGGTCCAACAGCTTCTCAACCTGCAGGTGGGCAAATCAATGTACCTATTCCCGTACTTGCGGGAGAGACTTATGTCGTCAATGTGAGTAACTGGTCAGGATCTACGACTGGTTATACCCTAGACTTCTCTGGTTCTACGGCGGTTATCTTCGATAACGTTCCCCCTGAAATGGATCCACTTTCGTCCAATTGTGGTACTGGTAATATTACCATCCCTTTTTCGGAGAATGTCCTTTGTAATACCGTCGACCCTACTGACTTTACTTTGACAGGTCCCGGTGGTCCTTATACTGTAACAGGCGTGTTTAGTCCCGTTTGTACGGCTGGCGGAACCTTTGATGATGAATTTACCCTTCAGGTAACGCCTGCTATCACCATGACTGGTACGTATACTGTTACCATCATCGATGATATCTTGGACAATTGTGGGAATATTTGTCTTTACACCTCTGAAGATATTTTTATCAGCAATACTGCGATGACAGTCTCAGCCTCACCCGCAGATATTTGTGAGGGAGATCAGACGACTTTGAGCTCTTCGCTTTCTGGAGTCCCGGGTTATACTTTTGATTGGCAGCCTATTGGCAGCAATAGCTCGAATCCAGTAGTATCGCCTGTCACTACGACTACTTACACCCTGACGGCTACCGATGCCGCCGGATGTCCAAGTGTAGCACAGGTAACTGTAACGGTAAAGCCGACTCCGACTTCTACCTTTACAGCCCCACTTTCGATATGTGAAAATCAATTTGCCAGTGTCATTTATACTGGCTCTGCACCCACAACCGCAATCTATCAATGGGACTTTGGGGTCGGAGCTACTACCAATAGTTCCGGACAAGGACCTTATGGAGTGACTTATAGCTCAATTGGTGCCAAGACGATCAGTCTAAATGTGATCCAAGATGGTTGCCCTAGTGTGCCATCCACCCAATTGCTTAATGTAATACTAGTACCCACTGCGCAAATCAGCGGACCAAACGACGTCTGTATTGGTGATACTGCTTATTATACCTACCAGGGCAACGCCCCTGCAACGGCTACCTTTAACTGGAACTTTGATGGTGCCACCTATGTCGAGAACCTAGGTTTGCCCAGTGCTCAAGGTCCTTACAAAGTAGTCTGGAGTACAGATGGCGCGAAAACAGTATGTATTCAGGTCGATAATCAATCCTGCCTCTCGGGTATTGCTTGTCAGACCACCAATGTATTGCCCAAGCCTAATGCTGCAATAGATCAGGTCGCCAATCAATGTCTGGCTGGAAACAGCTTCAACTTTGTTTATACAGACGTCGTTTGGTCCGCTGATTTGCGCAGTGGGTACTAGTATTACATTAAGCAATTGGGTGGA
>JBCAWW010000676.1:0-3809 GCA_038534415.1 Bacteroidota bacterium
AAAACTTCGCTTATACGACAACAACGATATTCCTGCCATTAAGGACTTTTTAGAAGAGCGCTATGAACCCGAATTAGCAGCTGAAATTTGTGCATTTGATTTGCATCGCTTTGAAGAATATGGGCATGGAGTAATATTACTCGATGATGCCGGAAAAGTGAGAGCTACTATTTTTGAAGTAGGCTATCACACCAACGAAAAGACCTCCTATACCATTCGTTTAGCAGTGGCCGAAGAGCTGCAAGGTCGTGATTTAGGCCAACAGCTAGTGATTTACTCGAGTTTGATTGCGATGGAATACGGTTCGCGTATCAAAAGAGGAATCATCGAATTCGATAATCTACGCAGTCTTTATATCAACCTAAACAAAGTCGGTTGGATCTGCGATGAGTTTATTCCTGATATCAAAAGCTTGGGTACATTTTTCAAAATTGCCCTGCCGCTTGATCCTAAAGGACTTACTGGTAATCGGATAGATCCACGCAAAGCACTCGAATTTGTGCGTTCTCGCAAAGAAAATCAGGACTATAAATTGCTAAGATTCAAGGATTTTGAAGCTACGCAAAAGATGTATACTGAGACTGATTTCAAAGTGGTCGCGGTCTTGAAACAAGAGTGGGCACCAGAGGAATTTGACACCTCAATGCTACTTGCCTTACCCGCCCGCAGCATCCACTTAGTCTAAAAATAAATTGATGAGAGAAGGTAGCTCTTTTAGTTACCTACTTCTTCTCAAAAATGCCTTGATCTCTGGGCGCTCTGATTCCCAAAACTCAGCTGGGCTTGCCCGAAATCCTATTTGCTTATCGTGTACCATGGCCACTTGATTGGCAATTTTGTGTAAAGAATCCATGTCATGGGTGACAACGATCGTGGTCCTACCTTCCTCCGCTGCTAATTCTAATATTAGCTCGTCTATTCTATCTGCGCTAATTGGGTCCAAACCTGTGGTAGGCTCATCATAGACCAAATAGCGTGGTTGGTGGATAATCGCCCTCGCAATGGCCACGCGCTTTTGCATCCCCCCTGATAATTCTTCTGGATATTTTTTCATCACCTCTGGGCCAAGTTGTACTTTGGCCAATGCATCAAGCACCTGTGCCTCAATTTGACCTTCGTCCAATACATGAGCCTCATATAATTTGATCCCCACATTTTCACCAACGCTCAAGGAGTCAAATAGTGCCGATCGTTGAAAAACAACCCCAAATTGATCCAATACCGCCTGCCATTGGTGCCGATCCATCAACTGGGTCCTCTTGCCATCTATAAAGATATCTCCCTGCTCTGGCGTCTCTAAACCCAATATACAGCGCAAGAGGACTGATTTGCCACTCCCACTGCTCCCAATGATGCCCAGTCTACTGCCATCAGGGATGCTCAGGTCCACTCCATTAAGCACCTTTTGCCCCTCAAATGCCTTATGCAGATTGTGTATTTCGATCAAATGTCCCTAGTTTTGTTTTGCTAACAAAGATATTGGATTAATATGAAAACTAAGGGACTACTACCTCTTATCTTAGGCTTGGTTATTACCTCGCTTTTATGGATTCCTAATGGTTGTCGCTCCACCGAAAAGCATGGTGAAGCCGACCTTAGAGGACGCGATCCTTGGGTCTTTCGGTCGGTGCTTGATGAGCAAGCTCGTATGTTGACCATTGCCCTCGGTGAAGAATTTTGGATTGCCTATGACGCTCAAGATTGCCACCTCTACAAGGTTTGGCGGGATGGGGTCGAATTAGCGGGTGCTGTTTACACCAATGCCCATGGACCACAGCCAACTAGCTTAGGACCAGCATGGTTGCAAAACAATCAAAAGCATGCATGGGAGCTGGTGCAAGGCGATAAGCACACAAAGCTTGCGCCAATTTATCATGGACACCGCTTTGAAGGTGAAAATGTGAGCCTTCAGTATAGCTTGAAAATGCCAGATGGGCATCTGATCAAGGTAGAAGAGCGCCCTGAATATATCGAGAATGAATCTGGCATGCCGGGACTGGAACGTCGATTTGAGATCACAGGACAGCCTGAGGGCAGTGAAATCCTTCTCCATACTACTGTCCAATCCATATTGGGAGATCGCTTTTTGGAGACCAATGGTACCTTCACTTTCAGTGAACGCGCGAGTCGTACAGTCAATTGGATTTATCAATTAGATGGCAAGGGTACTTTACGGCTGCAGCCGAACGCCACCACCTATCTACGTCTATTCTTCGCTCGTGAACCTGGTTTGCAAGAAATGGTAGACGACCAGCCCTTTGTCCGTCAACATCCTGGTTTGACCTTGATCGACCAAGGGGATTGTCGCTCTTGTCACAATGAGCAAGTACAAACAGTTGGTCCTGCCTATCAAGCCATTGCCGATAAATACCCCAACCGCCCAAGTACGATTAAAAATCTTTCTCGCAAGATCCGTTTAGGGGGTTCTGGTGTATGGGGAGCAAGTGCGATGACGGCCCATCCCGATCTGACCCAGGAAAATGCCGAACTGATGGTGGACTATATTCTTTCTCTCGATACAGAGGAGGAAGCAGCACCTGAGGATCCGCTCTTTAGTGAGGAACCGCGCCAAATAGACTATACCGCCGCAGGCCAAGGCAAAGAAAGTGGCTTAGCGGTCAGTGTTTATCTCTATCCCAAAGATGAGCCACGTAGTATCCCTGAGATTCCCGCCACCCGAAAGCCAGATCTCGCCGGTACAAGTACCGAAATTATGCTGTGGGACAACTCTTTTGAGCCATTGACTCACAATTTTGTGATGCATTTGCGAGGATATATAGAGGTAAATAAAACTACCAAATACGATTTCCGCTTACGCAGCGACGATGGCTCTCGATTGACGATAGATGGTAAAGTAATCATTGATCATGATGGTTTACATGGCCCCTCTCCTGTCGACGGAGAAATTGAGCTAAAGGCCGGTAAGCATGAAGTGTTCCTTGAATATTTTGAAAACTCTGGTGGGCGTGCGCTTGTATGGCAATGGCTTCCTCATGGGGCAGATTTCTTCGAATTGGTGCCTGCTGATATCCTCTCTCATAGTCCTGAGATGAAGGGAGAAGCCGAACCATATACCGAGAAAGAGCAAGAAATAGCATTGGTCTATGGTGATAGTTTAGAGCTAAATGCGGTTCACCCTAGTTTTGATTTGGCTATGGCTCGACCCGCTGATTTTCAAAAACGCGTGGGCGGTATGGATTTTTATGGCGACGCTCTCCTTGTCTCTACTTGGGATGCTGCTGGCGATGTGTATATGCTTGAAGGGGTTACGGGTGAGGATCCTGAGGCAATCAAAGTAACTCGGATTGCGACTGGTCTTGCCGAACCCCTCGGCGTAAAAGTCGTTGACGGACATATTTATGTATTGCAAAAGCAAGAGCTCACCGAACTCATTGACCATGATGGCGATAAGATCACAGATGAATATCGTACGGTCTGTAATGGTTGGAAGGTTTCAGCCAATTTCCATGAGTTTGCGTTCGGTCTAGTCGAAAAAGAAGGTTACCTCTACGCTACCTTGGCGACAGCAATTATGCCGGGCGGTGCAAGTGCAGATCCTCAGATTCCTGATCGTGGTAAAGTAGTTAAGATAGACCCGCGTAGCGGAACGTTTGAGTTTATCGCCACCGGTTTACGTACTCCCAATGGTATTGGACTTGGCTATAATGACGAAATTTATGTGGCTGATAATCAGGGAGACTGGCTGCCATCAAGTAAAATCGTTCATGTAAATGAGGGAGACTGGTTTGGTTCGCGTTCTGTTGATTTTGAAGGCACTGCTGCTCTTACTGAAAAGAAACCTGTCGTAT
>JBCAWW010000677.1:0-3806 GCA_038534415.1 Bacteroidota bacterium
ATTCTACCGATCAAAAGCAGTAAGTGCTTTCATCCTTTATTATTAGCCAAAAACTGCCAACAATTATCCAGCTACTGGAATGAAAAATAGTCGAGTAATAGGATTGTTAGCCTCACTTTCAGCTACCGAATTGAGGCGATTGGGAGAGTTTGTGCAATCTCCCTACTTCAATAAGCACTCAGGGGTTTTAGCCCTCTTTGATTACTTAGCGGCTTGCTATCCTGAGTTTTTGGCTTCTTCTCTCAACCGAGAACGCTTATCCAAGACTTTATTAGCGGCTCCGATCAGTTTGCAGCAGCTACAAGATATCACTTCCTACCTTACTCGTTTGGTAGAACGCTTTATCGCCCAAGAGCGCTGGGAAGAGCAAACCCTCTTGAAGCATGAACAATTGGTATTCTCTCTCCGAGAACGCCAGCTCGCGAAAGAACATCAGCGCGCTTACAACAAATGGCAAAGAATGTTGCCGGAGGAGGAAAGTGCTGCGAAGCTTGAGCTTGACTACCGATTTGAGGCGGAAGGGATGCATACTCAGGTTTTGCAGCGGAAGCGCAAATCAGCCCCTCACCTACGGAGGACCATTCAGGCTTTTGACCACTATTATTTTGTCAATCGACTACGTTATGCCTGCGCGCTCCTCAATCGCAAAGAAGTATTGGCCGATCAAGCCGAGCTCGACTGGGCTCGAAAGCTGCATCATTTGATTGGGCAAAACCTTCCCTTAGTAGAGCCCTTTTCCCTCCTCAGGATTTTTCACCAACTATTTTCATTGCTCGATACCAGAGACCAAAATAAATTTGCGGATTTACAGCTGCAGTTAGAAAGTCATAAGCATCAGATTGAAACCATCAGTCTCCGTGAGATTTACTCTCACCTAGTCAATTTTTGCATCAAACAACTCAACGAAGGAGACAGCAGCTATCAGAGCAGACTGTTCAGGCTTTATCAAGATCAATTGGAGCAAGGCTTGCTTTTAGAAGCGGGTAAAATCAGTCCTGCTGATTACAAAAATATCGTTTCGCTCGCTTTGCGCAACGAGGCCTTTGATTGGGGGGAAGCGTTCATCGAAGCGTATAAAAACAAACTTCCTTCCGAGCAGCAAGACGCTGCCTATCGCTACCAAAAGGCAAATCTTTATTTTCATTTGGGGGAGTATTCGGCCTGTTTACGCCTGCTGCGAACGCATGAGTTTGCTGATACTTTTTATCAATTAGGGGCCAAGACGATCGTCTTGAAGGTGTATTTTGAAACCGAGGATTTCGAGGCGTTTTATTATGCAGCAGAGGCTTTTGCGTCCTTTCTAAACCGAAACCAAAAAATCCCCGCTTACCAAAAGGAGTTATATTATAATCTAATTCGCTTTAGTAAACGCTTGGCGAAACTTTATATTCAGCACCGAATCGGTAGTAGTAGTATCAAAAAGGCACAGCTTTTAAGCTTTCAAGAGCGGCTCAGTAAGCATCAAAAAATAGCCCAAAGCCCTTGGATACTCAATAAAACCCAACGATTACTCATAGAACAGGGCCTTACTTCCGATAGCTGAGTTTTTTTACTACTTTCGAAATCACACAATACCACATCATAAGAACTTCACAAAAAATGAAAAAACATCTCTTTCAGATTTTCACCTTACTTGCATTTGGGCTTTTAATCTCAGCCTGCGGTGGCGAAAATGATGATATGGATTCACAAGCAGATACAGCCGTAGCTGCTGAAGAAGCCGTTGCTGATGCTATCACAGAAGCGCCCGCCTCTGGGGCTTCTATCTGCCTTTGGCCCAAAGTAGGCTTGAGAGATGCTGCCGGTACTGGCAATGGCATCAAATATATGACTACCATTTTGTTTGGAGAGGCAGTAAGCCCTACCGGCGATATGGAGGAAGTAAAGAATGCCAACTACATCAAGGTACGCCTAAGCGATGGTAAAGAAGGCTGGGTGAAGGAAAGCTTGTTTGCCCCAGAAGCCAACGTTTATGTGGCTACCGCCGAAGTAGATGTCTATCCCCGTCCTGACTTGATGACCTATAAGGGGCAAAAGTTCAAGCGTGGTGATATCGTTGCCGTAACCAATAAGCAACAAGAAGAATGGGTCGAAGTATATGGCCTAGAGAAGAAAACCAAAGGATGGGTCCGCAGCTTGGATGATATGAGCGATGCTGAACTAGACGTCACAGTAGGCGTACTCTACAATCGCGCTATGTCAGAAGACAAGAAGGCTGAGCAAGAAAAGTTGCTAAACAATATCGCTTCTAATAGTGCATTTTCGGCTTCAGGCATGATGGATGTGGTTGATGAAGCCCTTGCAGGTGTCGCAGAGCCTCCTCGTCCTGAGCTTCCTGCCAACCAAGCATACATTCTAGCGGATGTCCTTAACGTTCGTTCTGAGCCTGATACAGAGCAAGACAATGTGGTGTTTCAGGTCCAAAATGGAGACGTAGTTGAGATTGTGGAGCGTGGCGAACAAAAAGCAGTCAATGGTATGAATGACTATTGGTACCTCATCCGTTTGGACGGCCAAGAGGGCTGGATCTACGGCGCACACACTTCTAAGAAGTTAGAATAATACGCTATCAAAAGATAGAAACTGGATAAATATAAAAGGAAATGGGACGGAGAAATTCGTCCCATTTTTTAATTTAAGCTGCTTCTCTTGCCTAAGTTCTCTAAAAGGGAAAAAATAATGTATGACAATGTTTTCCGCTGCGCGAACGATCATCCAAAGTCAATTTCCTTTCCTCAGTCCAGAGGAAGGAGACTTACTGTTCGCGAACAGCGAGACCCGAAAACTCAGAAATCGAGAAGCCATCATTACCGCCGGCCAAAAGCGCCATGAGGTCTTCTTTATTCTCAAAGGCATGGTGAGAGGCTATTTTATCAATCAAAAAGGGGAAGAGAAAAATATTTTCTTAAGACCAGAATTCACTTTTACCGGACCGCCGGACACGCTCTTTTCAGACCGGGTAACAAAGTACACCTTCGAGGCCATCCAAGAGACGGAGGTCTTAATCCTCAACTACCCCAAGTTTCTCGACTTAGCGGCTCAATATTCGGGAATCAATCAGGTACACATTTTATCGTTGCAAGAAAACCTACAGACATTATTGTTTCGGGTAGAAGGATTGGTAGATCAGAGTCCTGCGGAGCGATATGAGACCTTATTGGAGCGGAGTCCTCAGTTTTTTCAAACCGCCTTTCACAAGCATATCGCCAATTATTTAGGGATTACGCCAGTATCGCTTTCCCGGATTATCAAACGTAGAGGAACAAAGGAGGCTAAGCGTTCCGCGCAGCGGTGATCAAAACCTTATTTCTTGCGGCGAAAGCCATAAGTGATCTGTTGCCAAAAAGTCTCAGGAAAGGACTCTCGACCTGGAAAACCCAGTTTGATATCTTTGCCATCGTGAGGGATTACGGCCGTGCCGAACAGGTAGTCCCAAATACTCAAAGTAAGACCAAAGTTGATCCCACGAGGATGGGTTTCAGGTAAATCGTGTGCATGATGCCAGATATGCATCTGCGGATTGTTGAAGATATATTTTAGCGGCCCAAGCGGCACCCGAATGTTGGAATGATTGAAGTGTCCCACCGCCAAAGTGAATATATAAACCGTAAAGAAATCGTCAATACCAAAGCCGATCATTGCTAGCGGCAAGTACTCAAGGCTCCGATAAACGATGGTTTCCATCCAATGATAACGGAGGTGAGCCGCAAAGCCCATCTGTTCCACGGAGTGGTGAACCTTATGAAACTCCCACAAAAAAGGCACTGCATGTAGGAGCCGATGAACGTTCCACTGGACAAAGTCGC
>JBCAWW010000678.1:0-3805 GCA_038534415.1 Bacteroidota bacterium
GTTACCTGAAAGGGAACGAATCCTTCCTCGAACTCACCTCATAGCCTAATTGAGAAAAGGTTTCTTCTACAACGGGCTTAAGTTTGGCCAGTTTGCGGCCTTTGCCTTTGAGGTCGACGATGATCAAAAAATCATAATTTTCACGACTGGTCATATGGGCCGAGATCACCATATCTCCTAGTCGGACGGCATCTACTAGTTTTTGATTAGCCGAAAGCAAAGAATCGAGATAATCAGCCATTTCGGTGATTTCGAGGAAGGATTCGTTCCCTTTCAGGTAACGCCAAACCTCGCTGCTACTCATGTCTTGCCAATCTTTGATGGGTCGGTCTGACTCTACCGCATAAATCACATTGGCAGGGACCAAATCGAGCGGATTGTGGACTTCTTCGCCGGTATCGATAAAAATATAGCCAGCGATAGCCGCCGCACCCAAGAGTATAACAAAAAGCAAGATTCTAAGGACGGTTTTCATGAGGTGAATAAGAATTTAGGAGTTTCTGACAGGAGAATTTACGGATAATTTTCGCCCCTTTTCAAAGTCAAAGATTCGAGATTTTAAAATTCCCCATTTATTGAAGCGAAAAGCCACAGAAACACGCAATACACCTAGGCCATATTTGACGCTACGCTTAAAATTGATCGAAGAAGCCTCCGGAAAATACTTAGTAGGACAAGTAACTTCGCCAATAATGTAGCCAGCAAAGGCTATCTGTCCCAGCATCTCGTTGTCGAAGACAAAATCATCATCATTTTCTTCCAGCGGTAGCTTTTCTAAGATCTCCCGCGAGAAAGCTCTATAGCCAGTATGGTACTCAGCTAGCTTTTGTCCCATCCATACATTTTGAAAAAAGGTAAGGAAACGGTTGGCGATGTATTTGTAAAGCGGCATTCCCCCTTGCAAAGCTCCTTTCCCCAAGATACGAGAGCCCAACATCACAGGAAATAAGCCATACGCAATCGGAAAGACCATGGCTTCGATCAGACGCGGCGTATACTGATAATCAGGGTGCAGCATGACAACGATGTCTGCTCCTAGACCCAAGGCTGTCTGATAGCAGGTCTTTTGATTACCACCATAGCCGCGATTTTGTGGGTGCTGGATGACAGCCGATATCCCTAATTCTTTAGCCACCTCAACTGTATTGTCTGGACTTTGGTCGTCTACCAATACTACCTCATCTACCAGATCAAAAGGAATCTCGTCATAAGTTGTTTTTAAGGTTTGTGCTGCATTATAGGCCGGCATGACCACTACTACTTTCTTCCCCCTTACCATAGTGTTGGATTGATCTTGGTTTGATTTGGCAATAAAAAAGTCCGATTATCTTCGAATCAGTACCGCAAATTAGTAAATGATCCGTTCACATCTTCATCCTTAATAGATTATGCGTCTAAGTAGAGGGATTATAAAGGGGATTGGTTTTTTGCTCAGTAAGGGAGAAATTAAGGCAATATGAAATACCTCCTCTGCATAGGCTATACGATTTTGCTATTTACTTCTCACGTTTTTGCGGGAGGGCCTCACCTCAATCTACACGGTATCCGCAATTTGGGAATGGCCCATGCGGGTACGGGACTTTCTGTAGATGCAAGTGCATTGTACTTCAATCCGGGCGCAGCAGCCTTCGTCGATCGCAATCAATTGATGCTCGGTTCTACTTTGGTATTTCCTCATACTGAGTTTTTGGGTCAGTTTCCGAGTCTTTATGAATCTGAGATGACGCAGCAGTCCTTGACTCCAAGCTTTTTTTATGCGCTTTTTCGCATGGGAAAAAATGGCATATGGAAAAACTTGCGCTGGGGCCTAGCCCTCAATACTCCCTATCTAACCAATAGCCGTTGGCCAGATGACTGGGCTGGCAACCAACTTTCGCAAGAGTTTTCCCTGACCTTTTTCACCCTCCAGCCTACGATCAGTTGGCAGATCAGCCCAAAAGTAAGTGTGGGAGCCGGTGTATCCCTTGGTTTTGGGAGCATGCTCGTCCGTAAAGCCTTGCCAGAAAATGGCCCTAATGAAAGCGCCGCCAACCTCCAGTACAGCGGTAGCGGTAATCTTTTGGGCATCAATGCGGGTATCGCGATCAAACCCAATGACCAATTACAAATAGGTTTTTCCTTCCGCTCAGAGATGAGAATGAGAATTGATAGCGGCGAGGCACGCTATACGGTTCCCTTATCCTTACAAAGACTTTATCCGGACGGGAGCTTTCAAACGGAGATTCGACTACCGTCCACCTTTAACGCCGGATTGTCCTATAAACCCAACGAAAGAGTCATGGTCTTGGCCGACATCAACTACCAAAGCTGGTCCACTTGGGACTCTTTGAGGATTGATTTTGCCAATGAAATCCAACAAGTGCAGGATACAGCCATTGCTCAAGGCTTTAAAAATACCTGGAGCATCAGATTAGGCGCAGAATTTGAATTAAATGAACTGTTACAAGTACGAATTGGAGCTTACTACGATTTAACGCCAGTACCTGAAGGACTGCTTTCCCCTGAATTTCCAGATGCCAATCGGATTGGCTTAAGCACAGGAGTAGGATTAAGGGTAATCAAAGGCCTACAGCTGGATCTAGCTTACTTATATGAGTACGCAGGCGAACGAAGTTCTTTCTACCGCCCAGCGGCTTTTGGGGGTACTTACCTCAGTTATGGGTTTCATTTTGGCGCCGGGATACGTTATCAATTTTGAAAACTTGATCAGAATTTTCTGATCATTATTTAAGATATTGAAAATAAATCCTTACCCCCGGCAACCTAATGATTCATCCTTTTCGATAATAAAGAGTGAAGAAGACTTGTATGGGAAAAAGCTTACCTTTTTTTAATCTAGTATTGCTTGTATTTGGAGGACTAATTTTAGGCCTAAGTGGGTGTAGGCTTTCTATTGATCGCCCTATTTTCCCAGAGGAGCCATTAGTCGTAGAACAAATTGTTGCCTTTGGCGACGGCTATATGGCTGGCTTTACAAACTCTGAGCGTAGCGCCAGTCAAATGGATGCCACCAGCGGTTTGTATCACAATGCCCAAATCAATTCCATCCCTAGATTGATCGTAGCCCGCTACAATGAATTGCGAGATACACTTGGTTACAATACTATCCCTTTTCAACAACCCCTCGCGCTTGAGTCTGGCTCTGGCTACTTAGAGGCGAGTTCTATTGCTACTTCACCTTGTGCAACGCTTCCCTCTTATGCTTTGGCAGAAAAAATTGAAGCGAGTTCCTCATGGCAAATTGCCGCTGATGAAAGCTTCAACAATCTCTCTTTTCCCTATCTTAGCTCTCGTTCACTCAACGATCTGACCGAATTCAACCAAAATCCTTTTGTTGCCAGGGTTTTTCCCAATAATAACTTTAGCTATCGTGAGCTAGCCGCCAAATCTGAAGCAAACTTTTTCTTCATGTGGCTAGGCATGAATGAAGTGCTTGATTATGCCTTATCAGGCGGAGAGTTTGGAGGAGCCGAAATGCCCTCTACCGACAGCTTTGGGGAGGAATACGAAACTTTTATTCAATCTCTCATCGGCAGTGGCAAAAAAGGGATGATTGCTACCATACCAGATATCACTCAGTTTCCATATTTCCGGACAGTTCCAAAGACCTACGTAGATTTTGAAAATTGCGGGGCAATTCCTAAAGCGGTTTACATTGAATCTTGGGCTGACAGTAATAATCAGGTAGTTCGAGTTGCCAATGGCTTTGACCGTATTTTACTGCAAGCTCAATCCAAAATTGGTCAGGGTGAAGCGCCTTCCACTTATGGGCTGTATGAGCAATTTCCGGTGAAACACCAAAATG
>JBCAWW010000679.1:0-3804 GCA_038534415.1 Bacteroidota bacterium
CTCGGACTACCACCAGCAGATATGGTCAATGTAGTACCAGCCGGACTAGGTGAGTGCTGGGTGTGGGGCTTGAGCTATTCTGGCGACATCACTGCCATGGCAGGCGACAATGCGAGCACCACTACCCTTACTGATGGTTGCTATGAGCTCTCATCCAATTTCGTGGTAATCTTCCGCGACTCCGTCGCAGGCGGCATGGTTTCCACCCAAATGGGAGCTGATACCGTAGACATTTGCCTTGGAGGCACTCCTGAAGCCATGCGCTTTGATAGCACCGGTACCTTTGGCACCAACTTCCAATACGTAGTTACCGACAATATGGGTAACATCCTCGGCCTACCTCCAGGTGATATGGTTGATTTTAGCGGCGCTGGTCCTGGTGAATGCTGGGTGTGGGGATTGAGCTACACGGGTAGCCTCACCGCCATGATGGGAGATAATGCTACTGCCATTGATCTTTCTGACGGTTGTTATGAACTCTCAAGCAATTATGTAGTCGTATATCGCGATTCGATCGAAGGCGGTACGGTTACGACTATGGAAGGCGATACCGTTTATTACTGCCCTGGCACCATGGGAGGACCAACGAGTGTCTTTAACATTGATAGCATGGGTGCGATTGGACCGAACTTCCAATATGTAGTTACTGACAACCAAGGTACTATCTTAGGATTACCACCAGCAGATATGGTAGACGTTGGTCCAGCAGGCCTTGGCGAATGCTGGGTGTGGGGCCTAAGCTACGATGGTAGTCTCTTGGCTCAAGCAGGCGATGATGCTACCAGTACCGTCCTAGCTGATGGCTGTTATGAACTTTCAAGCAACTATGTAGTCATCTTCCGGGACTCAGTAGCGGGTGGTATGGTTTCTACCCAAATGGGAGCTGACACAGTAAATATCTGCCTAGGCGGAGCTCCTGAAGCAATGCGCTTTGATAGCACTGCAAACTTCGGCACCAACTTCCAATATGTAGTTACCGACAATATGGGCAACATCCTCGGCCTACCTCCAGGTGATATGGTTGATTTCAGCGGCGCTGGAACCGGCGAATGCTGGGTATGGGGATTGAGCTATACCGGCAATCTCACCGCTATGATGGGAGACAACGCCACTATGGTCGATCTCGCTGATGGTTGCTACGAATTATCTAGCAATTATGTAGTGGTATATCGCGATTCGATTGAAGGCGGTATGGTCCAAAGCGAACAAGGTTCTGATACCCTCTTGGTATGTTATAGCGGAGGCACTTCATTGGTCTATGCTTTTGATAGCACGGGCACTGTAGGCGCAAACTTTAGCTATGTCGTAACCGACACTGCTGGCAATATCCTCGGTATTCCTCCTGCAGATATGGTAGACTTTGGGGGTGCTGGTCCTGGTGAATGCTGGGTCTGGGGCTTGAGCTACAATGGCGAGCTTACGGCCATGATGGGCGACAATGCTCTTAGCACTGATCTGAGCAGCGAATGCTTCGAACTCTCTTCTAACTTCATTGTAGTCCTTAGAGATAGCACAGGAGCGCCTTGTGCGACTGCCATTGATGACGATCTTGACCTCCAAAGCTTCCGTCTCTACCCAGTACCGGCTCAGGATCAGCTGATCATAGAGTTTGTACAGAGCAGCTCACAACACCTAGATGCGCGCATGGTCTTACTAGATGTTGCCGGTCGCCAGATCAGAAGCACTAGTCTCCAAGCAGCTGCCGGTCAACAAGTACGTGAAGAAATCAATTTGCAAGGGTTGGCTAAAGGAGTTTACGTCCTACGTATCACTTCTCCAGAAGGTCATCTCAGTAAGCGATTTATCAAGTTATAGTTTTGAGAAATTTGGTTACAGGCCCTCCAGCGATGGGGGGTCTTTTTTTTTAGGGTTACCGCCGCGCGGAACGCTTATCTCTGGGCAGGACTAGTATCGGGCGACATCCACGCACGACCCTACAGTATTTACGCTCCTTGGTATGACATGAGTGCCATCGCACATGAATAAGCGTTCTGCGAAGCAGTAATCTCCCTAAAACAAGACTGGGATCACAAACTGATAAAAAAGCACCAGTAAGCCTATCGCGACCAAATTAAGGAAAAAACCTGCCCGAGCCATTTCACTTACTTTGATATGACCACTCGCAAAAACGATTGCATTAGGGGGCGTAGCCATCGGCAACATAAAGGCACAACTAGAGGCCATCGCAATCGGTATCAACAGATGTAACATATCCAGCTCTAGTCCAATGGCGATTCCTGCAATCACCGGTGCAAAAATGGCAACCAAAGCGACATTACTCATCAACTCAGTCATAAAGAGCATGATCGATATCAGCAAGGCTCCCACTAGCAATAGGCTGATCCCAGCGTTCTGTGAAACAGTCTCTCCAATCAGCTCTATAATGCCAGCCTGAGACATCGCACTAGCCAAAGCCAATCCTCCCCCAAATAATATTAAAATCCCCCAAGGCAATTTCTGAGTATCGGACCATTTGAGGCTAAACTCCCCTTGATTGAAACGAAAAGGGATCGCAAATAAGGCAAAGGCTGCTAGCATACTTATGCCTGCATCGGTGAAGTGTAGGAAGCTAAACCATTGATTGAGATAGACTCGCAATATCCATAACAGCATCGTTAGGATAAAGATGATGATGACTCTGCGTTCTGTGCTCCGGATAGGTCCCAGCTTCTTCAATTCATTTTCGATGAGACTTTTTGAATCTTCTCTTGAGCCAAGCTGGTTGGGGTAGATCCATTTGACCATAATCCAATAGCTAGCACCAATCAAGATGCTACTAAAGGGCACGCCCATGAGCATCCAATGCAAAAAGGAAAGCTGTATTTGGTATTCATTTTCGACAAAACCTACCATGACGGTATTGGGCGGAGTACCTATGATGGTCGCGATCCCACCGATATTGGCTGCATAGGCAATCCCGAGCATGATGCTAAGTGCAAAATTACGGTCCCCCTTCGTAAAACCGTCCTCATCATTGATCAGCAAATGGATTACCGATAAAGCAATGGGCAGCATGACCACCGTGGTCGCTGTATTGCTAATCCACATACTCAAAAAGGCCGTAGCGATCATAAAACCCAATATCACGCGATCGGGACTGGTACCCGTAACTTTGATGATGCTTAGGGCAATCCGTTTATGCAGATCGACTTTTTCCAAAGCGAGGGCCATCACAAAGCCACCAAAAAACAGGAAGATAATCGGGCTCCCATAGCTTGCAGCCACCGTCTTAATATCGGCGATGCCTAAGAGGGGAAAGAAGGTCAATGGAATAAGGGCCGTGACCGAAATAGAAACCGCCTCCGTTAACCACCAGATGATCATCCATGCCGCAATGGCTATGACATCATCCGCAGCCTCGCTTACCAAGACTGATGGAAAATTGTAGAGGAGTAGAAATATTGCTGGGCCTAATATCAGGCCGATCTTCTGGTAGGAGGAGTAGGTTTCTTGATTAGGTAGCATATATCGGTGCTAAATTGCAGTTTGAAATTAGATCTTCAAAAAATATGGACCTTCGTTTTCACAAAGGCCCATCTTCCCTATTGCTGAATCTGATTCATTAAAACTTGAAGCTTGCCTTGGCATAATAACCAGCTCCTGCTAGACCAAATTGGGTAACCCTTCTGCTATAGGGGAACATACCACCACTGTAATTTCCGGAATGACTATGTCTATCTGGATACACATTAAAAATATTGGTGCCTCCTATCCCAAACTCAATCATTTCTCCAAATTGATAGCTTAGATCAAGATCTGTAAGAATTCTAGGCGAGAATGTTTGATCCAAGCTTTCCAATGCAC
>JBCAWW010000680.1:0-3804 GCA_038534415.1 Bacteroidota bacterium
GGCTTTGAGGATGCCTGAAACCTAATTTAATCAAAACCATCAAATATCCTTTATCGTGGCAACAATTTGTTCATTAAATAATAATATTCGTGCTAGACCAAGGTTTTGTCCCACTTGAGTATTGTTTTACCGCCGCTTCGCGGAACGCTTCTCTCGCGCCTTTTGGACTAGTCCTGAAGCAATTGTTTTGTTCAACATGAGCGGAGAGAGGAAGGCCTTGCCTAGTTTGTTTTTTGGCACATTGTACCGATAATTGTCGGTAGTCGAAATGTCTTTAAAGGAGGGAATCGTTCCGCGCAGCGGTAAACCCCCAAAAAGGCATCAAGCAGCAAGGCGATTGTTTGCGGCATTTTTGATCAGGGATTCGGCGCGTTTCTCACCTAGATAATTGCGGATCCAACCATGGGCGAGATACAAAAATGGGATCAAAACGATGGCCGCGAGAAGCTTATAGCTATAGTTGACCGTACCGATGGCAAAGAACTGGCTGAGAGTCATTTTGCCTGGAATAATAAAGCCAATATAGAGCACGATAAAACTATCGAACAACTGTGATACTAGGGTCGAAATCGTTGCCCGGAGGCCAATATTGCGACCGGTGACTTTGCGTAAGCGATGAAATACCACCGCATCTAAAAGCTGCCCGATCAAAAAGGCGATTAAGGAACCAATGATGATCCACAAGCCTTGGCCGTATACTCCAAGGAAAGCGTTTTGGGCATTTTCAACTCCTTGCTCCTGAAAAGCACCTAGCCACCAATCGGCGGGCTCCAAGTAAATAGACATGAAGATAAGGACGAAAGCATAGCCGATGAGGCCAGCAGTTAGGTAGGAAAGGAGTTTTACGCCTTTTTGACCGTAATATTCATTGATGATATCGGTCATGATAAAGACCACGGGCCAAGGCAGTACGCCTGCGCTAAATTGCAGGGTTCCTTCAATCCCAAAAAGGCTCCAGTGAAAATCTTCCCAACCGAAGGTGCCTTCTAGAGAGAAAATCTTGACGCCAATAAATTCTGCTACGAGGGCATTTGTGATAAAGAATCCTCCCAAAATCAAGAATAGGAGGTTTTCTTTCTTAGCCATATTCTTTGAGTTTATGGACTTGGCCTTCTTTGGCGATTGAAGTGGCGGAAAATACCGTCTGAGCTTCTTGCAAAAAAGGTTCTAAGTCCTTGTACCGAGCCGAAAAGTGTCCTAACAAAAGATGTTTGACACTGGCTTTACTCGCGATTTGGGCCGCTTGTAAAGCAGTCGAATGGGCCGTTGCCTTTGCGCGCTTTTGCATATCATGCAAGAAGGTTGACTCATGATAAAGGAGGGTGGTATCCTTTATGTATTCGATCAAGTCTTCATTGTAGCATGTGTCAGAGCAGTACGAATAGGATAATGGCTCATCCGGAGGTAATAACACATCTTCGGGGGAAATAGTTTGACCGTTTTCTAAGGTAATAGCATTCCCTTGTTTCAGCAAACGGAACATATTGTTTGGAACTTCTAAGCTTTTTGCCTTGTAAAAGTCAAACTTTCTGGCCTTTTGTTGATTTTCTGTGAATTTAAAACCTCTGCAATAAATACGATGGTCCAGTGGGAGGAGTTCTACCTGATAGTCTTTATGGGCGTAAATCACCTCTCCCGCTTTGAAGTCTTCGGTCGGTATAAACTCTAGCTCATAGCCCAAATAGCTGTGGCTTTGGGCAAATATGAGGTCCAATACAGCTTTGAGCCCTGAGGGGGCATATAGTTTGAGGGGAAAATTGCGTTCGTAGAGGCTCAAAGAATTTAGCAATCCTGGCAAGCCTAGGATATGATCCCCATGAAGGTGTGAAATGAATATTGCATCCAAGCGAGAAAACTTAACTCTCTGATGGATCATTTGCATTTGTGTACCCTCGCCGCAGTCTACCAAATGATGCCGATCACGAATCGTGACTACTTGCGCAGATGGCATACGAGTATTGGTAGGAATGGCCGCGCTGGTTCCTAAAATCTGAACTTCGAACACAGTGAAATTTTGCAGTAAGTAAATGGACGGGTCATAGCCCCTAAAGGCTTTAGAGGGATACCTATAGACAGTGTCTAGGTATCCTACCTATTCAAGACCAATATTGGACTACTTACTCAATAGACAATTGCCGTTCCAGAATCTTAGTCCTGACCCTGGCCGCCCTCTTGCTCTACAATCTCATTCTCAATCTCAGCCATGAAAATTGCATCTCTGCCTTCTTCTTCGGTAGCTAAAATATTAAGTACTGAGTTTAGATGAGAGATCTCAACCAATTTCTGTACGTGTGGATTGAGTCCGCAAAGGACCAATACCCCTCCAGCAGCAGCACACAGACGGTTGGCCGTCAAAATTGCGCTAAGCCCAGAGCTATCTACGTACTTTACATCTTTGAGATTGAGTAAAATATTGCGTGCACCCTCAGCATTGAGGGTGATAAGTTCACTTTTGAGCGAAGGAGCCAGACGAGAATCCAATTTCTCCTCAAGCAATGTCAATGCTGTGTATTTTTCCTCTACCAGCTTTTCGATTCTCATGTTCGCCTTTATTGAATTTAAACGAAACCAAAGATAAGGATTCTTCCTGATTTTTGTAACATTGTCTATCATGATCTACAGCTGCTTAATTCTGATCGCATTTTCTTGCTCTTTTCAAAGCCCTCCAACTGCTGCTGAAGTAGCTAAGGAGGTATTTGTGCAAACTAATCGTTATCGAAAATCGGTCGGCCTTAATGCTCTTAAGGTTCAAAGAGAGCTAAATAGCATTGCCCAAAAGCATTCTCAAGCGATGGCGAGCGGGCAAATGCCCTTTTCGCATCAAGGTTTTGACCAGCGAGTAGAAGAAGTAAAAGCATACGCTAAAAAAGACTGGCGGGTTGCCGAAAACCTCTACGCTACCTACAACACTCGCAATATTGGCAGCCAAACCATCAAAGATTGGGTCGCTAGCCCTGGCCATAAGGAAAATCTCCATGGACGTTTTATCTTTACAGGGATAGGAGTGGCGCGTAGCAAATCAGGCGAATACTTCATCACTCAACTCTACGTCGGTAGGCGTTAAAGCATGAGCCAAGTCCACCAAATACAATTAGGAGACCAGACGATTGCCGTAAAGGTTGAAAAGACCCGCGGCCGTACGATCCGCTTGGTGTATAAGCCCGAACTCAAGCTCTTTATATTGCGGACCCCCTCCGGACAGGTCGACAAGCAAGCAGACGCATTTTTACATCAGCATCAAAAATGGATGCTCAAACGCCTGCAAAAAAGCACCCTTACTGACAAACGTTCAGTACGCTTTCACGCTGACTTGGAGCAGGGATTGATCCCCTTCCTCGGAGAGGGCTACCAACTTATCCGCAAAACCGGCAAGCGCCGTAAAGTGGAACGTAAACCTGAAAAGCGTGAGATTCATTTGACGCTTTTGCCACAGGATGAGGACTGGAAGGCGTTTCTGCGTGAGAGCCTACGCCTCTTAGCCAAAGAAATATTGCCAGAAAGGACATTTTCTTTAGCCGAGGCAACCGATTCTACCGTAAACAAGGTATTTATCAAAGGACAAAAGACCCGTTGGGGGAGCTGTAGCAGTCTATCCAACGTAAATCTCAACTGGCATATGGTCTTTATGCCTAGCCCGCTGATCGACTATGTGATCATACACGAGTTGATGCATTTGCGGGAACTCAACCACAGTCCTAAGTTTTGGGGCTGGGTCGAACGTTTTTACCCGAACTACAAGCAGGCGGAAAAAGATATCCGCCAATACGAATGGATGATCGGGATATTAGATTAATTCATGGCAAA
>JBCAWW010000681.1:0-3804 GCA_038534415.1 Bacteroidota bacterium
AAGCGATGCCGCTTTGGTGCTCCATGCCCCAGTAACTGGTTTCTACCAAAGCGTAGCCATCGGACCAGAAGGGATACTCTCCAAAATACTTCTCAAAGCATTCGAGCATGCCTTTTACTTGCTTAAAGTGCGCTATGGCCGCCTCTTTATTATCTCTCAAGACATAGTATTTGAGTTCGTGGTAGCCACTCTCATTTTTGTAGACATCTGTAAACTTGACGTAATCGCCGATTTGTAGGCTAAGATTGTAGCTATTGATAGGATTGCCAATGAAGTAAACCCACTTTGTAAATGCTCCCGGCAACTCCTCGGTACGACGCAAATTGCCGTTGGCGACTACGTAGGTGCCTTTGGGATAGATGACCGAAAACTGCAGGGAATCGGGTTCGTCTGACAGGTGATCTTTGAGTGGCCACCAAGAGCTGGCCCCAAAGCCTTCGCAGGCGACATTGACCCAATCATTGCCATTGGGATCTTTTTCCCATACAAAACCACCGTCCCAAGGGGGACGCTTGGCTACTGAGGGGGCTCCGGCATAGAGGATTTCTATCATTTGCTTACTCCCCTTGAGGATGCGTTCCGGGAAGCGGACAAAAACCGCATTGTGCTCACGACGAAAGTCTAGTTTTTGACCCTGCCAAGTGATCTCCGCAATATCCATATTGGCAAATAGGTCGAGCTGTAAGTCGCGAAAGTCTTCTACGGCTAGGAAATGAATCTTATTGCTACCGGCTATCCTACGTAGCTTGGCGTCTACTTTGATTTCTAAGTCGTAAAAATGCACGTCAAAGCAAGTGCGTTCAGGCCGCAACATACCCCGCAGTGTATCAGCTCGGGTAAAGCTGTGTTGGGTCTGAGCGTTCAGCGAAGCGATAAAAAGACAAAAGCATAAAGTCAGCAGACTAGGGTTCATGAGATATGTGGTTTGAAAAAGCAAATTACACAATAGTATAGAGACAAAAGTAAACACTAGCCAGATCGAGGCTGCTTTTTAGCAAATTTGATCAGATGGGGGCGCTTTCGGGTATAAATCTGCTTAATCCATCCTTGACAAGATTCGCTCTTTTATTATTGGGGCAATTAAGGCAGCTTTCGACATGAGTGATCAAAAGCACAAAATCAAACGGAGAAAGGCAATCAAAACGCTCTCTTTGGGGGCCTTTGGGCTGGCTACGAGTCCACAGATCATGGCCTCTTGTAAGCCGGCAAGTGATAAGAAATTGGGGGTAGCTTTGGTGGGTTTAGGCAATTATAGCAATATCATGTTAGGGCCAGCGCTGCGCACAACGCAAAATTGTCGCCTGAGCGGCTTGGTTACAGGTACCCCAGCGAAGGCCAAAAAATGGTCGGCAGCATTTGATATCCCTAGCCAGAATATCTACAACTACGACAACTTTGACGAGATCGCCAATAATCCTGATATCGACATTGTCTACGTAGTGCTGCCCAATTTTATGCACGCAGAGTATACGATCAGGGCCTTAAATGCGGGTAAACATGTAATCTGCGAAAAGCCCATGGCCATGGATGCCGCAGAATGTCGCCAAATGATTCAGGCAAGTAAAGAAAACGGAAAATTGCTTTCGGTTGGTTATCGCTTGCATTATGAGTTGCATCATCAAAGAGTCATCGAATTAGCGGCCGAAAAGCCTTTTGGGCATATCAATTTTGTGGAGGCGGGTTTGGGCTATCATATGCCTGATCCGACAATTTGGCGCTTGCAAAAAGAACTGGGTGGGGGAGGGGCCATCATGGATTTGGGAGTGTATTTGATTCAAGGATGCCTGTATGCTACGGGAGAAGAACCAATAGCCCTGAGTGCACGCGGATTTGTCAATGATAGGAGCCGTTTCAAAGACATCTACGAGACGATGACTTGGCAATTTGAATTCCCTTCGGGAACGATCAGCAATTGCACTACGAGCTACTCCTCTTATGTCGATCGACTGCACGTGAGTTGCTACCAAGGCTGGTATGGTCTGAAGCCAAGTTTCAACGGGCGAGGTACTCAAGGCTATTATCGCAACGAGCCTATGGGCTTGGAACAAGTCAACCAACAAGCCGCACATATGGATGACTTTGCCAATAGTATCCTACAAAACGAAGCGCCAAAAGTAGGAGGAGATTTAGGCCTACGGGATATGATTTTGGTAGATGCGATTAAGCGTTCCGCGGATAGCGGTGGAAAAAGAATAAAACTATAGCCTGCAACATCTGCTGTCGCGAATGGCCTAAATTCTAGTATAGACGACAAGGAATCGAAACGATGGTAGACTCATGATCCCTGCATGTTAGGGAGATGACCCTACTGAAAACGAGAAATCAGGCGAAATTTTGCTTCATTGTAGTGCTTTTCCATTTGTGCCATCATTACATGAGATTCTCATATACCCTACACCTTGTATTTGCTTGGCTATTGCTAGTCTTGTTTTCACAGAATCTCCAAGCCCAATTGCTGCCTTACTTTTATCCTTATGACCAAGATAGTTTGGTACAGGCGGTATCTGATGCCAGTACTCCTGCCATCAAACTCAAAGCTGCTTGTTTGGCTGCTTTGCATTGTTTACGCTTAGCAGATTGTGAGGCAGAGCAAGGGCACCAATTTTTTAGACAAGCCCAAGGGCAAAGCAAATATGTCGCTGACTCGGTCTTGACTTGGCTTAAAGTGACAGAGGCTTATCGAGCCTACCACTATCTAGACTTGGAGGTAGCGGAAAAGCGAGATAGTGTCTTGGCCATCTTTGAGCTTGCCTATGCAGAGGCCGAAAAGTATCAAAACACCGCAGTCTTTCGTTGGGCGATGTATGGTTTGCGCTATATCTATATCGGGCAAGATATGGTGGAAGGCGACATTGGAGTTCTCCAAAAGTATAGCGCCCATTTTGGGGATTGGAATCAAGTACCTGTCTTAAATCAAATACAAATTTACTTTGACATGGGCCTTGGCTTTGATGAAATCGCCTTGAAGGCCAAAGCGGCGGAGTCTTTTTTCCAATCCTATCAATTGGGCTATGGTGCAGAGGATACTGCGACCCATCTTTTTGCCTTGAAGGCGCTAGTTGAGTATAGCACCTTGGCAAAGGATGATGCTTTGATGCAAAAGGCCATACAAGACATCGAGAAGGTCTTGAGCCAAGAGACTGACAAGCAATTTCGCTGGGAATACACTGCTTATCTCGTCAAACTCTACGCTTATTTGGGACAAGTCGCCCAAGCCAAGGCTTATCTCGCTCTCACGCGTGAGTTGAGAAAAGAAATCAAATATCCCGATTTGGCCTACGCCAAGATTATCGAAAGTGTATTTGATGCTGAGATCCTCAACAAGCTTGGAGAATATGCCGAATCGGAAGCCATCACTACTCAAGCATTGGCCGAGATTGATACTAACACCTTTTTGGCCCAGCGCATTAGGCTGTTTGAGTCTCTGATGGAGGCGCAAGCTCAGCAGGGAAAATACCAAGCCCAATCTGAAAACTTTCAGGTGCTTAATCGTCTGCAAAAAGAGCGAGCTGAATTACAGTTTCAGCAAAAGATTCTCAATTCTGAGCGTGAGTATAAGGCCCAAATTAGGCTGCAGCAAATTGCTCAACTTGAGCAGGAAAAACAGCTGTTATCGCGCCAAAGATTTTTTATTGCTTTAGGTCTAGCTGCTACCGCCTTACTCCTCGGGCTTGTATTTTGGCTACTCTATCAGGCCCGTAAGCGCAATACGCTATTGGCTCAGGAAAAACAAAAGGTGGAGTTGCAAAGCCAAAAGTTGCAAGAAATCGAGCAGAGCAAAAACAACTTCTTTATCAATATAGC
>JBCAWW010000682.1:0-3802 GCA_038534415.1 Bacteroidota bacterium
TCCCGAGCATCGAGCTACCTTTGTCTTACTACTTATTCACCTTGCATAAAAAAACCGGGTTCCTTTGTCAGAGCCCGGTTTTTTGTATTACATCTTATATCGATTGTTGCCGCGGTTGCTATCCGGAACCCAAGGAGCTCCAAGGTTTACTTCCTTGAGTTTATCGGGGAGGCGAAGTTCTATTTCAACGCTCGACTTACCCTCTTTCCACACATCGGCAGTTGTTTCATATTTTTTGCTCTTGCCAGACTTGAGCTTAAAATCAAGGATTATCGGCAGCGGTAAACCAGAAGGGTTATTGATACGCACTTTGACCTTTTTGCCCTTGGTAGATACCGCATCAATTTGCAGATCCGGCACCAAGGCTTCAAAAAACCAAGGCCCCCAAAACCAATTTAGATCTTCTCCTGCTGCCTCATTGAAGCTAAAGAAGAAATCGTAGGGTTGAGGATGCTTGCCGTTCCAGTTTTCCATATAAAGATGCATGCCTGCCTTAAATTTCTCTTCGCCCAGCAGATTGCGTAAAATATTGTAAGCAGTGGCGGGCTTGCTGTAAGCATGAACGCCATAGGCATTGCCTTTGAGATCGATCGAATAAGTCATCAGAGGCTTTTCAGTTTTTTGGGCGGCAAAACTGGCGTAGGAAGTAACATCCATACCGGGTCCCATCATTTTGAAACCACGTTTTTCTATCAAATCGTATGGTAGCATCGAGGCCCAACCTTCATCCATCCAAGCAAATCGATGCTCATTGACGCCCATATAAAAAGGGAAATAGGTATGCGCAATCTCATGGGCGGTGAGCCCATAGGTGAAGCCTTTGAAAAAAGTGGAAGCATCATTGACCATCATCGGGTATTCCATGCCCCCGCCACCAATTTCTCCGTTGAAGATCGTCATGGCAGGATAAGGATAGGGTACTCCCGGCATTCCGCTAGAGAGCCCTTCGATGATTTCGGCGGCAAAACCAGCGACATCTCTAAAGTCTTTGGCTTGGGGCTTATAACAGGCGTCAACCAAAACTCGCTTACCCTTGATTTCCACACTGGTCGCATCCCATTGATAGTAGTCGCTCGTGGCAAAAGCAAAATCCGGCACATTGTCCGCTTGAAAATGCCAAGTGTTCTTGCCATTTACATTTTTCATCGCCACCGCTCCCTTTTTATAATCTCCTTTCTCTACGATTTTGATTACGGAGTCTGTCATTGTCGATTTGAGATAGCGGGAATAAGTTTTTTCAGCCAATACTGCTTCTGGATTACGCAAGCGCCCGGTTCCCCAGACCAAAAAATCGTCTGGTACAGTAAGCTTCACATCGAAATCCCCAAACTCATTATAAAATTCATATAGGCCTGTATAGTTAAAAGCATCCCAGCCAAATACATCATCATAAACGGCTATCTTAGGATACCAATAAGCCACAAAAAAGGAATGCTCTCCGTAGGTTCCCATCCTCACGGTATGGCCATTAGGGATTTGAAATTGCCAGTCGATTTCCAGCTCCATTTTTTCACCTGGCAGCATCGGTTCTGGCAGGCTGAGGTAGAGGTTAGTACCCGCTCTGCGGAACGCTTTTTCGGGTCCTTTTATAGATAGTGCTCTCCCGTTCCAAACCATGCGCGAGATCTTGACACCTTCGGTCAATTCATCCTCTCCAAGTTGATCGTCTCGTTTAAACCCAGGATCTTCTTTATAAAGATCTTGGTAAAGTTTTATCACAATTTCGGGCAGGGTATCAGGGCTATTATTGATGTATCGGATCGACTCCGAGCCCTTGACTTGTCGGCTTGTTGGATCAATATTGGCGGAGATGATATAGTCTGCTCGATTTTGAAAATAGTTGGGACCGGGTTTCCCTTCCATAGTGCGAGTACCTTTTTGGACTGCCTCGTAAAAGGGTTCCTCAACAGGCAGAATCAGCTGAGCGTTCACCGAAGGTAGAATCCCAGCTAAAAAAAGCAAGATCAAAGGCCTAAACAGCAGATATAAAAGTCGCGATTTCATGGTTTTGGGGCTAAAGTTAGTGTGATAATTATCCATTGGATGAAATTAATCCCTAGATAGTGTTCATTCTGGCCTAAAATATCGCAGTCTGGCCTAGAATGACGTGTTAATTTGCGAAGAATTTCCTAGTTTGCTTCGATAATGGAGCAAAATTTGCCAGTTCCGTCCCAAACGCCTGTGGTTTTACTCGCAGGAGCCAACACCTACCAGGATCGCATACGCAAACAATTTGTGGTTCAGGAGAAGGAACGTATTGCCCGAATTTTCACTGAAAAAGGGCAGGCAGAAGCAGAGATCGTATCCGAAGATCCCTCCCAAGGTATATTCTTATTTGATCTATTTCGCAAGTATGCTTTTGACGACTCTGTCAAGGTATTACATATCATTGGCTATGCCCGCGGCGAGTACCTTCACTTTGAAGGCGGCCTAGGAGAAGAGGCCTATGATGTGCGCTCCTTTATCAGGCAAATCGAAAAGCTACCTGGGCTCGAAGTTGTCTTTGTCAACGGTTGTGCTACCCCCGAATTTCTTGAAGCATTATTACTCGCCAATATTCCGGCAGTAATGGTCACTCAAACCCCACAACGGGATCGTGCTGCATCGCAGATCGCTCAAGAATTTTACCATATGATAGCGGATGGCTACAGTGTCAGAGATGCTATCGAAAAAATGCGCAGCAAATACGGGAAGAAGTTTGGCTTTTTCCCCGTAGTCTACGACTTCGAGCAAGACGCACTTCGCTGGGAAGGCAAACGCAAAAACTTATTGCAATGGGGCATCTATATGCTCGAAGCCAATAAGCAAAGCTTGGACTTTCACCTTCCTGTTCGAACTGATTTGCCAGCCACCATCCCCAATCAATCAAGTCTCAAAGAGCCTGAATTACCGCAGCGTTCGAAAAGAATCCGCTTGATTGGCTCTGGTATCCTGGTCGCCGCCTTCTTGACCATGCTGGTTTTGCTTTTGCAAGGAGCAGGCGACAATAATGACGGTGGTAGCTCTTGGCTAGGCGGGATCAAGTCTCGTTTTTTCCCTGCGGGAACGCCTGTATGGGCCCAAGACTGCCAATTTAATGACTCTCTTAGCTACAATGTGCTTTTGCTACCTTTTTCCGAAAAGGGTGATTGCCAACAAGTAGATCCCTATTATACCCTCGCGATCTCACGTCGATTGAGAAGAATGGCCGAAGAGGATACCGAACTCAAAATGCGGATGCCTGACATCCCTATTTGCATGGTTTCGGAAGATCAGGGCGAAAGCTCCAAAAAGTATTTGGCCAATATGATCATGGATTGCGATGCCGACCTCATCATCAGCGGTACCTATCAAGTAACCGCCAATGACGCGATCGATATGGACTTTCAGTTCATGTACGAAGGTTTGCCTCAGCAAGCTACGCTCGATAGACTCAAGGCGCAGTTTTCGCCTACTATGCTCGATATTGGCGGCGATAAATTTGTCTCTGCAGTTGATGATATGGTCTACTGGGCGCGTGGCATGAGTTATTTCAAGCGCAAGAGCCACCACAAAGCGATCGAATATCTCCTACAGATGCGTGAGCGCCAAGATAAAGGGTATGCAATCGTAGATATGAGGCTAGCGCAATGCTATGAGCAATTGGGCAAAGAAGCGGCCGGAAGAGAAGATCACAGCAAGGCCAATGAGTATTATCAAAACGCTCTCAAAAGGTTAGATCATGCCTTATTGGTAGACGCCGCTAATGCTGCTGCTTATAACCGCCGAGGCAACGTAAACTTCCAATTGGAAGACTATAATAATGCGATCGAAGATTTTCAAG
>JBCAWW010000683.1:0-3795 GCA_038534415.1 Bacteroidota bacterium
AAAGAAGTTGCGAATAAAGTTGCTGTTGCTCCACTTGATCCGGAAGCTCAGACGCCTCACTCGGTTGATCAATTCTTGGATCTTCAGCGTGCTATTGGTCGAAAGCGTAGATTTCTCTTCATTCATCATCTTGGTGAAGAGTTTTTGATCTTCCTCACCAGGGGTATAATATTCCAGCACATCTTCCATCTCTCGCTTCACCTTAAAATACTCCTGCTTGACACGGATGAGGTATTTGTCGCGAGTGATTTCATCGACCTTGCGGGCGATTTTACGCTTTTGATCTTCGAGCTGAAATTTTGTATCTGTTACATCATCATCTTTGAGACGCTTGCATTTATCAGCGATGTCCAAGATTTCGTATTCGAGGTCTACCAGCTTCTGAGCCGTTTCATAATTGTCCTGCAACTCTGCTTCTTCGATCTCTTTACGGATTTTTTCGGCAAGTGCGTAGAGTTCTTCCGCTAGTCGCGGAACGTTTACCGCTCGCTCCGATGGACTAAAAGCATTTTCATACTCTTGATCCGTCATCATCAAGTAAGCCTGAATACTCAAATCACGCGACTCACTCATTTCGAGGGTGATCTCTACATCAGAGCCAGCAATCAAATCGCGCTCCAACTCAGCACCCGAGATACGGATAAAGCCAATCGTCTGATTCGCAGCAGGTAGGGCTGTGCCTGGACCTTCAACAATCGAAATGGTCAAATGCTCACTAGATCCTTTGGCAATGGTACGAGTGATTTGTTTGGTGATGGTTTTGCGCACCGGCAATACCGTATTTTTTTCAAAGATAACCTCTAAGACAGTGGTGAGATTTTCGACATCATCGACCTCTAGGCATATATCATTAGGCAGAGGTTGTCCTACCACGCTATATCGTCCTTGGGTGATCCCAATTGCGGGCGCATCTAGGGGCAAAGAGTTGTTTCGCTCGTCTAAGACACGTAGGCTGAAAGTGTTAAAGCTATCTTTGACCAAGGGCAAATCTTCTTCAATCTGCTCTTGTAAAGGCTTTAGACCGGTATCGAAGCCTCCGTCACCGCGGGTAATGCGATAAAACAAGCCCTCGGTTTCACCTTCAAATTTGGCCGTAAAGTATTCGGTCAGTTCTTGGGTGGCTTTTTGGTAAGCGACCTTGACCTGCATAGCCTGATGCTGGGTATCTCCCATTGGTATTTCTACGGCTGGGGCCGAACGCTTCACTCCCTGCGTACCGGCATAAAATGCTGCTCCCACTGCCACGGCAGTAGTCGGATCGATACGTGTATTGACCGTAATATTGAGTTGTTTGGCTACTTCTTCTCTCACATAAGGGATGTAAGTAGAGCCGCCTACCATCAACACAAATTTGAGTTGCTCGGGATTTAAAGCATTTCGCTGCACGATATTGCGCATCATCTCGATGGTTTTTTCGAGATAGGGTGCGAGAATTGCCTCAAACTGCTCACGCTTTATGGTAAAAAGGATTTCGATTTCTTTGCCTTCATCATCCTCCGTTTCAAATTCGATTTCGGCCTCTGTTTGAGTGGAGAGTTCTACTTTCGCGTCTTCGGCTAATAATAGGAGTTTGTGATAAAGTCCATTGTATTTTCCGCTCGCGGAACGCATCTGATTCTGCAAATCTTCGAATTTGCCTTGGGCTTCTAGATGCGGGATCAGGAGTTGCTCCACGATCGCTTGGTCAAAGTCGGTTCCTCCTAAAAAGTTATCTCCCTCATGATCCAATACCTGCATTTCGCCGTCATGGATTTTAATCAGTGCCACGTCAAAGGTTCCTCCTCCCAAGTCATAGACCAGCCATTGACCTTCTTCAAATTTGTCAGCCTCATCCTGATTGGCATATGCTAAACTCGCGGCAATTGGTTCTTGAAGGAGTTTTACCGATTCAAAACCCGCTAATTCACCTGCTTTGCGGGTGGCGTTGGACTGTACCGTATCAAAAGAGGCAGGAATGGTAATTACTGCCGATTCGACTTGCTCGCCCGTATGAATAAAGTTCTTGAGTTCCTTGAGAACATAGGCAGAAAGGTCTGCAGGGCTGAGGGCTTCTTCGACACCTTCAACTTGATAGGTTTCATTGGTCCCCATCTTACGTTTGAAGGAACCTACGACTCGTTTAGGAGCCTTGGCTAAATATTCTCTGGCCTTGTCACCTACAACAATACGATTTTGGCGAAAAGCGACTACTGATGGCAAGGTGTCTTTTTGACCGATAGGATTTCGAAAAATAACGACTTGGCCTTTTTCAAACTTTGCGATGGCCGAGTTGGTCGTTCCTAGGTCTATACCGAAGTTGATCATTTACTTTGATTTGCTGCTACAATGACGAGTCCTAATTGCAAAAGTTGTACAGTAGGACCCTGTTTGAGGTGTATGATGGGCTTGAGTACCTCTGTGATGACCAAGTCTTCGCTAAATTCACCAGCGATGGAAGCATCACAATCGGTACGGGTTTCGTCATAGCGTTCCCCAAGGGGATCATGATAACTAAGCCCTAAGTCCGCTAGACTCTCTCGCATCCGACGTAGATTACGTTTTGCTTTTTGGCCGTCTTCTAATTTGTTGAGTTTTTTTTCTAGATCAAATAACTGATTGACCAAAGGAAGGAGAGAAGTATGACTAAGACTTGTTTGATCCATAATTGAACTTACGAAAGGGAGCGAGAAAGTTTCCAGACTAAGGTACAATAAAGCGTACACGGGCTGGCAACAAGTGAAAACTAGCAGGGCTATGGCCCAAAAACTCACCATCCGCTTCAATGGGCACTGGTGTAGGGCCGTCTATGCTTAGCTCTGACAAACGCTCAAAAGCTACCTTGGGATGGGTGTAAATCTTGCCGTTATAAAGTTTGGCTAGGTTGCGAATCACCTCCCCACGACTCAAATCACCAATACTCGTTACATCAAATTGCCCATCAAAAGGGTCAGCCTTTGGTACCAATTTCATGCCCCCGCCATTGAAGCGGCACAGACCAATGGTAGTCAAAAGCATCGGCTGAGCCGGCTGAGCGTTCACAGAATGTGAAAGACTAACATAGGTCCACAAAGTTCGTAGTACCAAGGCTAGATAAAGAAAGGTGCCTTTCAGTCCCCCTTTTTTGAGACTCAAGCTTTCCTTAACTACCGCTGCCTCGAATCCTGTACCTGCTACATTACAAAAGAAGCGTTCAACTTGTTGGTCCCCATCCTGATATTTGATCAAGCCGATGTCTTGGGCTTTGTGATTGGCCGCAGCGATAATTTCGATGGCTTTGCGGGTGTTTTTGGGGATTTTGTGGGTTTTGATCCAGTCATTGCCTGTGCCCAAAGGCAATACTGCCAACAAAATCTCCTGCATCGGTACGATCGACTGGCGCATAAAACTATTGACGATATGATGTAGGGTGCCGTCCCCACCCGCAGAAATAAACTGCCGATGGCCTTGAGCAAGCAGCTCTTCTATCAGCCGTGCTTGTTCGCTAAATCCTTGCGGAAAATGCCATGAAAATTTCAGCCCACTGTTTCGAAAGTGAGATTCTATCCGTTTCTTTTTTGCAAACCATCTTCCGCCGCCAGCAATAGGGTTGGCGATGATTTTCCAGCTCTCTGCCATTTATTACTTACATATGTAAGGTCGGGATACAATAAGAGACCGTCCAAAGCGTAATCAAATCCCTACCTTTAGGAAAGATAGAAGATTTTGCGTGCCTATGACAATTCTGGCTTTTTCTTTTCGAAATACCTGCTTTTGCCTTTTCCTCATGCTAGTGCTGTTGAGCTTTGAGCTTAGCTAAACGGATCTGATCCTTATTAT
>JBCAWW010000684.1:0-3793 GCA_038534415.1 Bacteroidota bacterium
AACTATTTGGAGCGCTATCCGCGAACGCTTAGTCCAAGAGTCGACGATCTATGTCGGAGATCAAGGACGTTGTCCTTATGGACCGCGTTCTGCGCAAGAAATCCAAAGCTACTCTGAGCAGATCACAGGCTTTTTGCTCTCGAAAGGTTGTAAGCTTATCGTCATCGCTTGTAATACTGCTACCGCCGCCTCGATTGCCTACCTCAGACAAAGATATGAAGTAGCATTTGTGGGCTTAGAACCCGCACTCAAGCCAGCCGTTCTGGCCAGCAAAAGCGGCAAAGTGGGAATTTT
The DNA here is from genome assembly GCA_038534415.1 of Bacteroidota bacterium. Classification (GTDB taxonomy): domain Bacteria; phylum Bacteroidota; class Bacteroidia; order J057; family J057; genus JBCAWW01. The sequence goes on from JBCAWW010000684.1 coordinate 295, forward strand.
GGCAACTGAGGGCACATTTAGTGGACAGCACTTCAAAAGAACCCAAGCTCAATATGGACAGGGCAAGGAATTTGTTTTACAAGTAGGACACGGCTTAGTGGCCGCCGTAGAAAAGGGCGAATTGGATACTCCAGCCACCCAAAAGTTGTTGGAGAGCTACCTCAAGCCGATGTTGTCAAAAGGAGTAGATCAAATCGTATTGGGTTGTACGCATTATCCTTTGCTTAGACCAGCGATGGAAAAAATTGTAGCAGGTAGCGCCGAGATCCTAGACCCCTCGGCCGCAATCGCTCGCAGAGTAGAGCATATTTTGACTCAAGAGGAAATGCTCAATCACCAAGCAGAGGCTCAGCATGAGTTTTATACCAGTGGAGATCATAAGCAATTTACCCAGCAACTTTACGATCTCATGAAAATCCAGCCGGAAGAAATATCAAAATCGGGCTTGTTATCGTTTTAAATCCATAAAATAGCATGATTGATACCCAATCAGATTATTATTTTTTGTAAATTTATATCTCTAAGCGAGAACGACAGCAAACATGGATATTGGTTTTGTAATGGATATCATGATGGCAGTATTAGGCTTTGCCGCTGCCGCAGTGATCGGAGTTTACGTTTGGCGTATGTGGGCTAAGCCCGAGACCGTCAAACAAAATACCTTGCCCAGTAAAGAAACTACGCCTGTAAACAAGGCGAAAAATGGTACAACAAAAGTTGTCCCCATAAAGCCCCTTGTGGCCCCCACTCCCAAAGCCACAACTGTCAGTCAATCTGACGCTCCCTACCTTAAAGCCATCAGATTACAGCTTAAATCGGAAAGCGAACTGCAATTGATCCTACAGAATCAAAATGGCACTATCAATCTCGAAAAGGTTGAAGTGGGAGAAAACAACGAATTAGCGGTAGTTTTTGAGCCTTCACTCACTCAAAAAGCAGCCCATGTATATAGCCCCCAGCAAGAAATATCTCTTCATCTTAAGGGGGAGAAGGTCATCTTTAAGACCTACGAATTTTGGTTGTACTTCAAAAACAGTCAAGGTCAACGCTTTCGCCAACAGATCGCAGGACTCGGCAAAGAGTATCCGATTGTAGAAAAGGCACAAGTTGCTGGTTGGTAAAAGTTGACTTCGGAATCATTTCTCCGTCCAATATTGTGTATTCTTCTTCGTTAACTTGTATGACTCAAACCCTAAATCGGGCGCAACCTCGTTTTATGATTGCTTGTCATTAAGATGATTGCGTCAATTTTGCCCTTAACAACAAGAATCAAACACCTTAGCACATGAAGCAATTTTGCACTCTTTGTTCTTTGCTCTTTCTATGGGGCACAATCCCGCAGCTATATGCCCAAGCGGACTGTGCCAATGCTCAAGCCATCAATACCGGTGGCACTTTTACTGCCACTTTTGATAATACTGCCGACTTTTTAACGGCCTACAATGGAGGCACCGCCCCAAACAATGGCCAATACACTTGCGCCGCAACTCCCGGCCTTGGAGATGTATGGTTTACTTACTCCCCTGGCGGTAGCAACCTTGTCCAAAACAATATCAGACTTCGTTTTAGTCCCAATTTCAACGGTACTTTTAACATTTTTCTATTCTATTCAGAATCCTTTGAAATTGGCGACCCTTGCGAGTTTCCCGGTGGCAATGTCCTCACTGGATTGACCCGCTATCAGGAATTTCGCTGCAATGCTCCAATCAATGCCGGAGCCGGTAATGAATTAAACCTTGATTACAATGGGCTAGACGGCTCTGGCCAATACCTCATTGTTGTCGAACGGGTAAGTGGCGTAAATGGAGGCGGTCCTGAACAAATGACAATTACGGCGACATTGACAGGAACATGTCCCGCACCCGCCAATGATGCCTGCGCTAATCCATCAGTGCTGACAGTCGGCAATGGAATTGACCCCGGCTACAATTCCCCTAATGTTGCGGCTTGGACCGACGCGATCAAAGGCACCAATGCTTGTGCAACCAAAGAAAGACTATTTGACCAGTGTTCCGGAGGATTATTTGGCAATCCACCAACCCCAACTGAAGATCATTATGGTGCATGGATAGGTATAGGTAGCACTTGTGTTTTTACAGGTAATTTAGGAGACAATGGAAATCTCACCTTAGGAATTCCTGGGCATGCCGATCAATTTTTAGAGAATACGGTTTATTTTCAGTTTACTATCCCTGGTGATGCCACTTCGACTACTTGGTATCTAAACTTAGGTAGTAATGGCTTTTGTTCAACAGAGCCCAACGATATGGCTGTGATGGTTTTTAGTAACCTTGACTGTAACGATGCAGATAACTCGACTCGCATTATGGCTCAGAAGATGAATGTATCCCCTAGCCTGCCGACGCCATTGCATACCTTCACTATATTTGGAGCCACTCCTGGCAACACCTATTATGTAGTGGTAGACGGGACAAGAGGATCTCAATGTGACTTTTGCATGTTACTATCTACCAATATTGTCAACCCTGTTTTACCAGCTACTGTTGAAAATTTTGATGGTTGGAACCAAGGCCCTCAAAATGTCCTGAATTGGGAAACAAGTCTCGAAACTCAGCATGATTACTTCCAAATCGAGCGAAGCCTAGATGGCGAAAACTTTAGCGAAATTGGCTATGTAGCGGGCGTAGGTGAGTCCAACTCTACTCAAGACTACAATTTCGTTGATGTTAGTGCTCCTTTTGGCAAAGCCTTTTATCGCCTCGCCATTGTTGACATCAATGGTGGTAGCTACTATAGTTCTATCATCGAAGTTACGAGAGACGACGCCACTTTTGGATTGCACGAAGTTTATCCGGTTCCGTTCCGGAACGAGTTGATCGTAAACTATAGTACCGAAAGTGAAAAAGAGATGCTTGTTCGTCTCTATGACATGCAGGGCAGATTGGTATTGAGCGAGACTGCCCAACCAAAAGCGGGTACCAATCGCTTCAACTTACAAACAGAAGCAGTGCCTTCCGGCATGTACATCCTCCGTCTTGAACAAAATGGCCTCAGCCAAATCAAGAAGGTGATAAAATAAACCGTAGAAATTTTATCCTATAAAAGAGAGGCGAAACATTTTCATGTTTCGCCTCTCTTATTTTCACTATACAATTTTTAAATAGGCTCTTAATTGCTTTGCGCAAGGCGTACTTGGTGAAAAATACTCATTGCGAAGTTTAGCTGCCAAGCAAAGCGAGCCATCAACTCCATGCTGGATTTTTCTTCATAAGCAGCTGCAGTGTAAAATACATCTTGTACTTCTGCTAATAATTGCTGGCTCATGCTAATAATGCTGGCTACCGCATCATCAAAGTTTAGGACTTCCCCTATCGCCTGTACATTGCTAAGGCTAAGTCCTAAGATATCTGCTGAAGAAGCGTGAGGATTATAGCCCCACTGCATTAGTTGTTCCGCCAAGATATGTGTATTTTGATGCGTGAAATAGTAGAGACGATCTACTTTCTCGCTAAAGTCCAAAAAGGGGCGTAGTTTGGGC
>JBCAWW010000685.1:0-3782 GCA_038534415.1 Bacteroidota bacterium
TCAAAGACTTCTTGCCATGTAGCCATTGTGCGCCCGTATCGAGCGGATAATCCGCAAAATCGTCTATCTTACCTAGCCTACCTCCTAGTCGATCAGTGGCTTCTAATATTTGAAAATCAATCCCACGCTGCGCAAGCGTATAAGCGGCATATAGACCTGCAGCCCCTGCTCCGATGATGATGATTTTTTGCTTATTCTTCATAGCTAATCGTTCTCCGAAGGAGTAAACCTTAATTAAAGCTCTTTTTGCAGCAAATGGAAGCGATCCCGATCAATTTAGCACTACGAAGCCATTCATCACGATCTAAAGGTCTTTTGTAGCCGTCTGACTCAATTTGCCATAGGGACATGCAGTTTTTGCTCTTGCCAGTCGGTCGACTAGCTCATCGCTTGCTGTGCCTTGGGTCCTTGACTATAAAAGGCGGTATGCGTCCAGAGATGTAGGCCATGTTTCTCCCTTTGGGGAACGCCTTGTTGCGTAAATTTTATTTTGGGATTCCAGTTTTGTAAAAGCTGCGAAGGAGCGTTCGACGGTTCTAGCTGGGCCCTATTCACCTTAAACTAAGAGTTTTTGCTTCGCAGAACGTTCATTTTTGACGGCGCAAAATGTTGCGCCGCTACTTTTCGAATCCCTTGTGGGTGAGTCCCGAAATCAGGACTCTGATTACTCCTTGTAAATACAATTTGAGCTTTCTGAGATTGCTCGTCGTCCAGTTGCTCGGGCCCCTGATGAAATGCGTTCGGCGAAGCCGGTATTAAGAGCAAGGTCTCCTTTAATCGTGCTTTCAAAAAATTTAGCGGGCAAACGCCCTCTGAGTTTAAAGCGAGTCTGAGCTGAAACCTCTCTTTGTATTTTTTCGTTTGCAAATTGAAAGAGATTTGTATCTTTACGCCCATCATGAACCAAATGCCAGCAAATATCATATTGCTTACCCCCGCGAGCTTCCTACCGGAAGTGGCTGGCATCAGGCGTATAAGGAACCGAAGGAAATAATCCTTCCCGCTCCTATCGTCATTCCTGTAAATCATTGATTTCCCTATCTCAGGTCCCTTTGGCGAACCTGCGTTTTTTTTATTGTTTCATCTCAACTCTCTTCTCCCATTGTCATGAAATTTGATGTACTCGTAGCTGGTGAACAGCACTACCCCTATGCAGAGAAGATCTGCCAGGTCATCGAAGAAGCCGCCAAAGCACGCGGTACCGGCATCGCCAAGCGCCAGCCAGCCTATATTCAAGGCAAAATGGAAGAAGGCAAGGCCATCATTGCCCTTCAAGAAGGGAATCTAGCGGGATTTTGCTATATCGAAACCTGGGATCACCATCGCTATGTCGCCAATTCGGGCCTGATCGTAGCACCAGACTATCGCAAGCACGGGCTCGCCAAAAAGATCAAAGCCAAGGCTTTCGAACTCTCGCGTCAAAAATATCCGGAAGCCAAGCTATTTGGGATCACGACCAGCCTCGCCGTGATGAAAATCAATTCAGAGCTCGGTTATAAACCCGTTACCTTCTCCGAATTGACCACCGATAATGCTTTCTGGAAAGGCTGTCAAAGCTGCCCTAATTATGACGTTTTGACTCGCAATGAGCGTAAATTGTGCCTCTGTACCGGCATGCTTCACGATCCCAACAAACATAGCGTTCCTCCGAAGGAGGACCCCCTCAAAGAAAAATCAGTCGAACTAGAATCGCGCTGGCATCAATACAAAGAACATCTGCGCAAACGCAAAGCCAACCCTTTGCTCCAACGGATCAAAGAGCGGGTTTTCAAATTTTATAATCCCAAGCCTCAAGTATAAGCCTTTTTTACGATGGCCCACCCCTTACCTAATCACGCTATTTGCCCTCCTTGCAAGGAGGGACGAGTGGAGATTCGAGATTGGGTCCAAAACTCAAGCCCTCAACAATTCAAAAACTCTCATGTCTAACCCAAAAGTAGTTTTAGCCTTTAGTGGCGGTCTCGATACTTCATTTTGTGTCAAATATCTCAGCGAGGACAAAGGCCTCGACGTGCATTCTGCGATTGTCAATACAGGTGGTTTTTCTGCCGACGAACTTAAATCCATTGAAGCACGTGCCTATGAGCTTGGCGTGGTCAATCATACGACCCTCGATCAAGTAGAGGAATATTATGAGCGCTGTGTGCGTTTTTTGGTATTTGGCAATATCCTTCGCAATCATACTTATCCGCTTTCCGTCTCCGCCGAACGCATGTTTCAGGCGCTAGCGATCGCCAAATATGCTCGCTCGATCGGCGCTGAATATGTTGCGCACGGCTCAACCGGGGCTGGTAACGATCAGGTACGATTTGACTTGGTGTTCCAGGTACTGGCACCCGAACTCAAAATCATCACCCCCATCCGGGAACTCCAACTTTCTCGCGAAGCGGAGATCGAATACCTCAAAAAGAAAGGCGTCGAATACAGCTGGGAAAAAGCCCAATATTCCATCAATAAAGGACTTTGGGGCACCAGCGTAGGAGGTAAAGAAACCCTCAATGCTTGGGATTATCTCCCTGAGGATGCTTATCCATCTCCCCTCAAAAAAGAGGGGGAAGAGATTGTCAGCCTAGATTTTGAAAAAGGCGAACTCAAAGGGGTGAATGGCACTAACTACACTCACCCGGTCAAAGCGATTGAAGCTTTGCAAGCCTTGGCGGAGCCATTTGCAATTGGGCGCGATACGCATGTTGGAGATACCATTATCGGTATCAAAGGGCGAGTAGGATTTGAAGCCGCGGCACCTTTAATCATCCTCAGCGCACACCAGCTGCTCGAAAAGCATGTGCTCACCAAATGGCAGCAATATTGGAAGGATCAACTCGGTACTTGGTATGGTATGCTGCTGCACGAAGGGCAATTTCTCGACCCTATCATGCGCAATATCGAGACCTTTATGACTGATACTCAAAAAACCGTTACAGGAAGCGTGCGCGTACGCTTGCAGCCTTATCGTTACGAAGTCCTCGGTTGTAAATCAGATCACGATCTCATGACAGCGAAGTTTGGCACCTATGGCGAGATGAACCGCGCCTGGACGGGAGAGGATGTCAAAGGATTTACCAAAATCCTCGGCAACGCGAGTAAAATTTACTTTTCGGTAAACGGAGAAGAATAGTTAATAAACCGATTCCTCCTACTCCAATGGACTAGGGGGAGGAAAAAACTGATAAAATCAACACTCTCGGCTCTTCTTATATTCGGCCGAGATGATAGTGGAAATTCTCATGCAAAAAATCGGCATCATCGGCGGCGCAGGCTATACAGGCGGGGAGCTCCTCCGCCTCCTACTCAATCATCCTGCAGTAGAAATCAGCTTCGTACATAGTCAATCTCAGGCAGGCAAAGCCCTTTGGGAAGTCCATCAAGACTTGCTAGGCGAAACCGATATCAGGTTTAGCTCAGAGGTACAGAAAGATATTGACGTACTCTTTGCTTGTGCGGGTCACGGTAAAACTAAGCCCTTCCTAGCGGAGAACGATTTCCCTGCTAGTCTCAAAATCATTGATTTGAGTCGTGATTTTCGTTTGGCTTCGGATGAGCATGACTTTGTCTATGGTTTGCCAGAGTTGCAAAGAGCGGCCATCCAACAAGCTAAGCACATTGCCAATCCCGGCTGCTTTGCGACTTGTATCCAGTTGGCACTTTTGCCGCTCGCCAAAGCAGGAGAGCTAAAACAGGAAGTGCATATTCATGCTTTGACGGGTTCTACTGGAGCGGGCCAAAAGCCAGTCGGCACGACCCACTTTAGCTGGCGCAACAATAATATTTCGATCTATAAA
>JBCAWW010000686.1:0-3778 GCA_038534415.1 Bacteroidota bacterium
AAATCATGAAACGTCTTGCTCTTAGCTTACTACAGCGGCGGTCTCACTTATTTCGTAGACAGGCAACTCCGTAAACTCTGGCTCAGAAGCAGGTTTTATTTGAGCAGAAAGGCTAAAAAGGCTAAGAGTCAGTAGTGAGCTAAGAGCAAGACGTTTCATGATTTCGGATATATTTTCTTTTATATTAACGGGAAGGAGGGAAAAAGTTACTAAGCCTGTCTATTCCTTTTGATGAGCATATGAAAAAATTGTCATATCTCTTTTTGCTATCTTTGCCGCTTCACACAAAAGGAATCTACATGAAAAAGGTTTTTACTCTTGGGCTTTCTAGTCTACTTATACTTGGTTTTTTCCTAACGGATCTACAAGCCCAAAACCCCATTTCAACAGGTAATATCAGCGGCAGTTTTCAGTCCGATGTCCAATACCTTTTTCCAGACTCTATTATTGGTGCCGAAGCGGTAGACGAGAAAGTACTCTCCAATAGTTTTCTCCAGCTTACTTATCAAAAGGATAACTTTAGCGCTGGAATTCGCTACGAAGCTTATCTCAATCCACTCCTCGGCTTTGACCGTCGTTATGAGGGCCAAGGTATTGCTTATCGTTTTGCCTCTTATCAATCGGATAAACTAGACCTTACCGTAGGTAATTTCTATGACCAATTTGGCAACGGGATTGTTTTCCGTGCATATCAAGAATGGACCCTAGGAATTGATAACTCGATCGATGGCGTTCGCTTGAAGTTTGATCCTTATCCGGGAGTCTCGATCAAAGGCATATTGGGAAAGCAGCGCGACTTTTGGGAAAAGAGCGAAAGTATCATCAGAGGCGCCGATTTGGAACTATCTATCAATGAATTGGTCCCGGCCCTCAAAGAGAGCAAAACCAAAATCAACCTAGGCGGTAGTGGCGTCAGCAAGTACCAAGAAGATGATGATGTCAATCTACGCTTGCCAGAAAATGTAGCAGCCTTTTCGGCTAGAGCAAGAGTATTGAGAGGAGGGTTTAACCTGGATGCTGAATACGCTTACAAAATCAACGACCCAATCAACCGTAACGGTTTTTCATATAATCCGGGTAAGTCATTTTTTATCAACGGAGCTTACTCCAAAAAAGGATTTGGTTTTACGGCTAGCTTTAAGCGTTTAGACAATATGGACTTTCGCTCCGAAAGGAGCGTGAGCTTGCAAGAATTGACGCTCAATTTCTTGCCGCCCATTTCACGCTTTCACACCTATCGTCTCCCGACCCTTTACCCTTATGCGACCCAGCCAAATGGTGAAGTAGGCTTTCAAGCCACCTTGTTTTATACCATTCCAAGAGGCTCAAAACTCGGTGGCAAGTACGGTACACAACTCAGCTTTAACTACTCGCGTATCCATGGTTTGGATACGACATTTACAGATTTCCCCTTCCGCTATGAGACCAATCTCAACAATGAGATAAATACCTTATTTGGTTTTCAGCAAAATCGCTTATTCTTCCGAGACTTCAACTTTGACATCAGTCGTAAGTGGAATAAAAAACTCACCACCGTACTGACCTATATCAATATGGTATACGACGTCAATATCATCCAACTGGGTTCCTTCAATGGAGGGGCCGATACCGTGAGAGCGCAGGTAGGAGTCTTGGAGCTACAATATAAGATCAAACGCAAAGTCGCTTTGCGAACAGAGTTTCAGTATATGCATACCCAGCAGGACATGGGTAGTTGGGCCATGATATTGGCAGAGTTATCATTTTCGCCCCACTGGTACATTACTTTGTTTGATGAATATAACTTTGGCAACCCTGATCCCGGAAGAAGAGTTCATTACTATAACGCTCAGGTTGCTTATGCCTTTGGCTCCAATCGGCTTTCCTTTGGGTATAGCCGACAACGACAAGGCCTCCTCTGTGTAGGCGGTATTTGCCGAGAGGTACCCTCTTCCAATGGGTTTGCCCTCTCTGTCACAAGTTCTTTTTAAGTATGGAGACAGCAGTAATTAGTATTTAGTACAGACAAAAACGGTCCTTAGGACTTTTGGAAGCCGACTATTTTGAGTCTATATACTTCATACTTTTGTCTTACTTCTTACGTAAATTGTTGATTGCTTGCATCAATGGCTCAATCATTCAAAAATTTGGTCATCTTTCTAATCGTTATGAAAAAATACAGACTTCTTCTCTTAGTTTGCTTCGGCCTATTGGCAGTTACTGCCTGTGATATCATCGAAGCACCCTACTTAGAAAACACCGTTACCCTACCGACCAACGAACAGTGTCTCATCGATGCTGCGGCTAACGATCCCTTTCCTGCGGGACAAACGATCACTAGAAAAGTCCTTTTTGAAGAAGTAACCGGACACACCTGTGGCAATTGCCCTGAGCAAACTGAGATCACTTATGAGCTAGCTCAAAACGAAAAAGCAGGTCAAATGGTACTCGTTTATATTCACTCTGGATTTTTTGCCAAGATTAGAACCTCCGGCGATAAGTACACGACAGATTTTAGCACCGAGACGGGAGATGAACTCGATGATTATTTCAATACTGCCGAAGCTTACCCATTTGGTATGGTAGATCGTACGCTCTTCAACGCAGGCGATGCCAACCAATGGACCAATTATGTAGAAACGCGCCTTCAGGAACCCGCCGAAGCAGGCATCCGCATTTTCAATTGCTATGACGAAGATAAGTCAGAACTCACTACTGTAGTGGATGTCAAGTACCTTGCCGATGCTGGTACCAAAGAGTATGTAACGGTATATCTAGTTGAGGATAAAGTCCAAGATTGGCAAAAAGATTATCGTCTTTCTCCCGCTGATATCCCCGATTATACCCACCACAATGTACTCCGTGCTACCATCAATGGTACTTGGGGACAGCCCTTGACGGATGAAGCCGTCAATAAAGACGATGCCTTCCAAGTAAGCTATAGCTATACGATTCCTGATGGTATTGAGGTGGCAAACTGTAAAGTGATTGCCTTTGTGCATGACTTTGATACGCGTGCGGTCCGTCAAGCGGAGGAGGCTTCGGTGATTCAATAAGTTTTGTTTTTGGATTACCGCTGCGCGGAACGCTTCTCTCGCCACTATCGATAAGGTAGAGCTAGTATATGCTGTCCAATGAATAAGCGTTCTGCGAAGCAGCAAAAAATAAAAATGCCCAATCTCGAAAGCGAAGGAGCTGCAAACTCCAGTCTTCGAGATTGGGCATTCATTATTCAACAAATAACCTTTAGCTCCTATTCGACATACTGCAATCGCTCGCTTAGGGTCTCCAAGCCATCGGTCAACTGCAATATATACTCTCCCGGCCCAAAGCTACTGAGGTCAAATTGTTGACGATAAAGCTCATCTGTTAGGCGCAGTGAACCCGAAACCAACTGAGTGCCTTCGGCATCGAGGAGGCGCAATTTCAAATACATCGGACGAGGACTTTGCATCGACAAATCGACAATGCCTGCCGCAGGAGGGCTGATACGGAGAGAACCTTCATCACTCAACTCAGCCAAGCTCGAAGAATTAACTACCGAGATGGGTCGCTGCATTGTCTCTTCACAGATACCATTGCTGACCTTGAGGGTGATGGTATAGTTTCCAACGGAGGAATAGATATGGACGGGATCACGGTCTTGCGACTCGCTACCTTCCCCAAAAGACCATCGCCATTGCTCGGCACCATCGGTCATGTCGCTAAACTTGACCACTCCAGTATTGGTCGCGAGATCAATCTTATCTGGCACCATAGAAAACTCCGGCCTCAAGCTGCTTACGCCAACTGTAATTGA
>JBCAWW010000687.1:0-3775 GCA_038534415.1 Bacteroidota bacterium
GCCAAACCCGTTTTTTCTCGCTCTGCTTTAGGGATGGAAGCATGGGTCATACTGGCTGGATGTCCGATCAATGATTCTACTCCGCCAAGGCTTTCGGCCAAGGCAAATAAATGGGTCCCACTCAATACTTTGAGCGCATCCTCCATCAAATCTCCCTTTAGGGTAAAAGATAACATTCCGCCAAAATCATGCATCTGCTCAGCCGCAATGATATGATTTGGGTGTTCGGCGAAGCCGGGCCAGTTGACGTGAGAGACCTTAGGGTGTTCCTTGAGATAGTGAGCGACCTTCTTGCCATTTTCACAATGAGCTCGCATACGCAAAGCCAAGGTTTTCATACCTCGGAGCACCAAAAAACAATCCATTGGCCCTGGTATCGCACCACAAGACTTTTGAATAAACCTGATCTTTGCATCCAAATCCGGATCATCAACGACTACACAGCCCATTACTACGTCTGAGTGGCCTCCAATATATTTGGTGAGGGAGTGGACAATGATATCAATTCCCAAATCCAAGGGATTTTGCAGCGCAGGGGAGGCAAAAGTATTGTCGACAACCGTTAAGAGATTGTGCTTCTTGGCAATCGTCGCCGCCCCTTTGAGATCAATGATATTGATCAAGGGATTGGTGGGCGTTTCCAACCAAAGCATTTTTGTATTGTCATTAATGAAACGCTCCAGATTGCTAATATCTGACAGATCAACGAAATGAAACTTGATCCCCAAAGGTTCAAATATCTTAACAAACATCCGGTAACTACCGCCGTAGAGGTCATTGGTGGCAATCACTTCGTCTCCAGACCGCAGCAGCTTGATGACAGCATCCATAGCGGCCATACCAGAGCCAAAGCAGCTGCAAAACTTTCCGTTTTCGAGCGCAGCAAGCGCCGTTTCCAAAACAGAACGAGTAGGGTTTTTAGTACGGGCGTATTCAAAGCCTTTATGATCTCCGGGAGCGGCTTGGACGTAGGTGCTAGTTTGAAAAATAGGGGTCATAATCGCCCCAGTAGATGGATCAGGTTCGACACCAGCGTGGACGGCTTTCGTGCTGAATTTCATTTAGATTTTTTCGCTATATTCAATTAATCAAGAACAAATCAGATATTTTAATAGCAAGCATTTAAAAAATCGCGAACTATTTGTTCCCAAACGCAGTAAAAGTAATCAATATAGGCCCATAAATCTTTTTAGTTCCTATGGCAAAATTGAATTCTTCCGAACAGAAAATATTAAAAGAAATAGCTGGCTGGAAAGCAGATAGCCCCAGTTTTCTAAACCGGGCCACTGACTTCGTCAGCAAACCCTTGACTTGGCTCACCGAAAAACTTATCCCAGAGGATGTGCGCGGCAGTGTTTCAGGCCTTACTGAAACGGTCATCGAAAAGCTGCAGGATGCTACTCAGTGGACTGTTAGCCCGGCAGATGTACTGCAAGCTACGAAGGAGTTTGAGATCGAGGCCGCAAATATCGAAGCCTTGCGCAAAGCAAGTATTCACGACCTTGACCATGTCTCTGAAAAGTATATCGAACAAAATACCCGCGTAGGCGCCCTCAGTGGTGTCGGTACCGGTATCGTAGGCTGGCCTGGCTTAATCGCCGATTTGCCGGCTCTTTTTGTCCTCTCTTTGCGAACGATCAATCAGATCGCGCTTTGCTACGGCTTTGATCCAAATGGTGATGAGCTCAGCAATGATCAAAAACTCTACGAGATGGAGTATATGATGCGCGTTTTCAAAACGGCTACCGCAGCGGATAAAGTTCAAAAGCAGCTTTCTCTTTCTGAGCTTCGCGATTTTGAAGCCGGATTTGATAAAGGTGTATATGGAGAAGTGGCAGGCGATTTTACGACCAAGCAGATCAGCCGTGGTGCGACGAGTTTTGTATCGCGCATGATCATCAAAGAGATTGTAGAGCGCACACTGGTCAAAAAAGCAGTAGGCTTAGTACCAGGCTTAGGGGCGATCTTCTCCGGTGGCTTTAATTATGTTTATCTGCAAGATGTTGGCGACACTGCCTATATGCTTTATCGTGAGCGCTTCTTGATGGACAAAAAAGGTCGCAACAAAGCCATTTCGATTGATATCGAATAGTCTTTTTGTACTGAGACAAAAGTATATGGTAGTAGGCACGGACCAAAACAGCCCCAAGAACTCGTGTAGGTCGATAAATAGCGGGCTAGATATTTAATGCCTTTTGGTGTACTACTTAAAAAAATCATGGATTGAGGGAGATGTATTTCCTTCAATCCATTTTTTTACGATTGTTTTTATTTTTTACTGCTGCGCAGAACGATTCCCTCCGGCTGCAAAAACGCGGGGGAAGCGTTCCGCGAAGCGGCTTCCAAAAACCTACTTCATCACCGTATCTACGCGAATTTCACCATGCAGCGTACGATGCACAGGACAGCGATCCGCAATTTCCATCAGGCGGGCTCTTTGGGCATCATCTAGGGCACCGCTGATTTCGATTTCACGAGAGATTACATCTATTTTACTTTGAGGCTTGCCTGCGTTTTCGGCATCTTCGGCGTACTCATGGGAATGCTGAAGATGGACTTTGACCTCTTTGAGATCCCAACCTTTGCGATCGGCATACATCCGCATGGTCATAGCCGTACAGGCGCCTAAGCCAGAGACTAATAAATCGTAAGGAGTGGGTCCGAGATCCGCGCCTCCTACTTTTTTGGGTTCATCCGCTAAGAAGGTGTGATTTCCTGCTCTCACTTCCGTGGTAAATCCACTAGCTCCCAAACGCAAAACTGCCTGTTTATCGGTTTCTAGTGGGTCAGGATCCGCAAATTCGACATAGCGCTGAGCCCAGGCTGCAATCATATTGCCCACATAAAGCCCATCCTGCTTATTGGACAATAAGTGATCCGCACCGTCTACCGTCAAAAAACTCTTGGGATGAAAAGCGGCGATATAAATCTCTTTAGCATTTTCAATGCCTACTATCTGGTCTTGAGGAGAGTGTATGACCAGTAGCGCTTTGCGCAACGCATGTACTTCTGCTTGTAGATCGACGCCCTCTATATCTTCGAGAAAATGCTTTTGGATCACCACTTCTTTGCCACCGATCCGAATCTGAGCTTCTCCTTCACTTTGGATACGCTTTTCTACGGCTTCAAAAAGATGCTTTACATGAGCGGGCTGTGAAGGAGCACCAATGGTTGCTACTGCTTTGACAGACTCGATACTCTTGCTGGCCAACAAAACCGCAGCCCCACCTAGGGAATGCCCCACCAACAAACTAGGGGCTTGATACTCTTGGGCCAGAAAATCTGCCGCAGAAAGTATGTCGGAAACATTGGTAGAAAAGTTGGTATCATAAAACTCTCCTTCGCTCTCCCCTACTCCAGCAAAGTCAAAGCGCAATACCCCAATACCTGCCTGGTTGAGCGCGAGGCTGATGTTTCGTTCGGCGCGAAGATTTTTACCACAGGTAAAGCAGTGCGCAAAAATAGCATAAGCTTTGGGATGGATGCCCAAAGGTAAGTCCAGCGAAGCAGACAACATTAGGCCTGCGTGATTGGGAAAGGAGGTTTTGACAGTTCTCATAAGAGGGAGCGAATTTTACTGACCGCAGCGTTCCCCAAGGGGAAATATGCCGCAAAAAACAATGCCATCCCCAGGCTAAAATTTTGGGGATTAAAAAACTGGTCCAAGAGATTGTTGGGATAGACATAGGAAGTCTCCAACGCATAGCCCCCAAACTCGAGTAGCCCCATTGCCACTAGTCCATAAGCATATTGTTGAAACCAGTGAAACTCTCTC
>JBCAWW010000688.1:0-3766 GCA_038534415.1 Bacteroidota bacterium
CCTTACTAGTATTTGCCTATGATGGCTATCCAATCTATGGTGCCTATGGCTATAAAAATACTGATAAGGGCGAATGTTGGGTGCTGTCGATTTGGTACAAGCCATCAGCATCGTATAGATTGCAAATGGTAGAGATCACGTTGAGGTCTAACTTGTACGCACTGGGATTTTGATGATGATGGTAGGCCCCCATAAATGGATGTCCTTTGGAGCAGTCAAATTGCGCTTTTTCGGCTAATACTGCATCTCTATTCCAAGACTGAGGGGCACCCATACCACCCGGACAAGGAGTATTTAAAAATCCTCCGCAGAGGGTATTGTTTACGCTATCCCAGGCGACGTCATCTCTGAAATCAAAAAGAGAGGTCCCATTTATCAATACTGCAATATTGCCCGGAGTGGTTTGGCTAGGCATACCAGTATTGGGAGTAGGGTTTAGAGGAAATTGATACCAAACAGATTCCGTATTGGCAAAGTTTGGTGTCCCGTCGATAAAGGGGCCAATGGGGTAGGCCGGAAAGGTATAGGTTTGGACGTAGACATAATCGTTTGAGTATTCGACCTTTTGGCAATTGTAGGGGAATCCATGATCAATGGGGGTGCTATTGCCATCCATATAGAAGCTACCGGTTTCGCTAATGTTTTGTAACCATGAAGTAATTGCGGGGCTCAATTGAGCGTCTGCGACTGAGATTCCAAGCACACAAAGGATGACGGTTAATGGTATGTTTCGCATTTCAAAAAGAGTTAAAATTCTAAAATCAATGCTATGACGTCAAAGAGATTTGAAAACTTATGCCTAGTGATAAAATTATAGCCAGCATCGCCAATGCGGGCTATAATTTGGTTGACAGAATAGATATAGCTTTTCAAGCCTAAATGTAGAAATTAATGCTGATGCTAGGAGGAGTGCTCAAACCTAGCTGATAGACCACTTCTTGGCCCGGATCTCTTATCCAACTAAAACTGGCTTGAGGTTGAATACCAATATCTAGGCTGATGCGCTTATGAGGCCGCCAAGCACAAAAAAGCCCTGTGCCAAAAGCTAAAGCATCTCTTGTATTGATAAAATCACCTGCTAGGGGCTGAGCTTGGGTAAAAGTACGAATCCCTTTTATTCTCGGCTCAGCATAAAATATGAATTGCTTCTTTTTGCCCCTTCGAGCAAAATAATATCTGCCAAAAAGCTGTAAACCCCAAGAGTAAATATCATTGCTACTACCTTCTATGCGAGTGAAATAATATTGACTTCCAACCCCAATCAAAAACTTGTCCTTGAGACAAAAGCCTACATCTACATTACTACCATAAGTTCTATAAGCGCTATTGCCCCAATCCCCAAATCCGATTGTGGGATTGCGAAGACTGATAAGGATCTCGCCTTTTTGAAAGTAGTCCTTGTCTTGACCATAGATACTGGTACAACAGAAGCAAATGCATAAGCCAATGATAAATGCTTTCATGAGTGGAAAATTTATGGTTTTAAATCAGTTGGATACAAAAGGAAAAGTAGCTGCCTCGATACGCGCTATTGGGCTCAGTTAGGGCAGGCGTTCTGCGAAGCAGAAAGCAATCCCGATCACTATCCAGGAGCAAAAAAAAGGCCTCCTAAAAGTGATAATTGAGCGCCCAGTTGCCCCAAAAATTAAAATTAAGTGTATAGATAGGTTCTTGCCCTGAACCGATTGATCGCCCCCAGCCAAACTGTGGTTGGACGCCTAGATCAAAACTCAGGCGCTTGAGAGGTCGCCATGCAGCATGAAAACCAGCGCCGACAAATAAGAAATTACTGCTAGGATCAAATTCTCCGTTGCTGCCGACAGTTTGGAAAAAGGAGCGCCGCGCCTCAAGCCTAGGTTCGGCGAATAAAATAAATTGATCCTTTTTGCCAAAAGGCTTGAAATAATATCTACTAAAAAGCTGTAGGCCTACATAATAACTGTTGTTATCTGCTCCATCCACATCGGTGAAGTATCCCTGCACGCCACCACCAATCAACCATCGATCCTTGAAAAAATAACCATAGTCGAGATTGAGACCTGAAATTGCGGGCCATTCATTGCGCGAGCCTTGGATGCCAAATTTTGCATTACGAATACTGATTAATGATTCCCCCTTTTGATAAAAATCATTTTCCTGAGCAGAAAGACTAAGGGAAGATAGACCTATGATTAGGCCAACAAGAAAAACTCTCATGTAATAAAATTTAAACGTTAAAGCTTGTGGTGGGTGTGAGCACAATATAGAGAGAGTACCACTATCTAGATAAGGCAAAAAAACGTGGACTATGATGCCTATGTCATTTTTTACTGCTTCGCAGAACGCTTATTTCTCCAATGGACATTGAGTCCGAAGGACGCATTCCATATACCTCCAGCTTGGATTTGGGCACCCGATGGATCGCTCAAACGTTGCCAAGCTCGCTGGAGCGTACAGTCAAAACTGATAAACTTGAGGGGACGCCATGCTAGACCGAGGCCAGCGTAAAAGCGGCTACTATAAGAAGCAATATCTCTTGGCTCAACCTCCGAGTAGTATCTATAACTATCTGCTCGCAGCTCCCCATAAAAGTTTAAATGAGTAGGCCCAAGCATAATCGACGGAGCGTAATAGCGCGTAAAGGTTTGAAAACCGAGCAGGCGGTAGTCTACCCCATCATTTTGACTCATGCGAGAAAATGAGCTGCCAGCACCGATAGACCAATTGTCGGCAAGAAAGGCATTGATATCCAGTTCAAAGCCGTATTCTTGGGCTTCGTCCCAATTAAATGATTGGAAGGATTTATAATAAGGATTTCGAATCCCGATCATGGCTTCCCCTTTTTGGTAGGGCGCAAACTCTTGGGCATTGAGGCAAAGACAAGCAAAAATGAGGGAGAGGGCGAAAGCTAGCTTTTTCATAGGGCGAAAGATGATGAATGCGTTGAAGAGGCCTCAATTTAGAAAAAGGAGGTTTTAAAGAGAGGTAAAAAAACTTGCATTACTTGAGAGCAATGAGAATCAAAATACAAACGCATCTCTTTTACCGTTGAGGATGGCAAAAAGAGATGCGCGTTTAGATCGCTAAAAATTCGTTTTTATTTGGGCGCCAAATGAAAATTAAAACCCAAGGAAGCATTCCATGCCTCTCCTTCAGATATGACCAAACTAGTTGATTGATCTACCATTTTTTGCCAGCCTCGCTGAACGCTAAAATCTACACTGAAAAACCTAAAGGGTCGGTATGCCGCGCCCAATCCTCCATAAAAGCTAGTACGTCGAAAAGCGACATCGTTGGTCAAACTATTGGAGAAGCTTCTGTCGATACCAGCCCAGCTTTCTCCAAAAAAACTCAAATAGGTAGACTTAATCGAAATCGACGGTAAGTAGTAACGAGAAGAAATATGCATCCCCAGGGTACGACTCCCCAAACCTATTACGTTCTCACCAAATTTGACTTCACGAAAAGAACCACCAAGCCCGACGGACCAATTATTGGCAATAAATCGATTGTAGTCCAACTCTAAACCGTATTCCCATCCAGTTCGAGTCCCGCTATTGGACTCTCTTACCGAACCAAAATAAGGGTTACGTAGACTAATCATACTTTCGCCTTTTTGATAGGGTAGGCTGCCTTGAGCTGAAAGACTCAAACAAAGACCCATAAGTCCAAGAGAGAGAAAAAGCTTTTTCATTATATTTCGGTTAATAGGTGATGGAGATTTTTATATGCCGAATGTTTCTAGTTGTTTTATCCTAAAAAGCATTATATAAAAGCTTACTTAAAG
>JBCAWW010000689.1:0-3748 GCA_038534415.1 Bacteroidota bacterium
CAAACACTCAAAAATTCTACTTCGCCTATGAAATGAATCAGCGTTCCGCGAAGCGGAAGAATAATCTATAGAGATTACTCTAAGTTTACGATACCCATCCTATAATCAGGAGTTAAGGCTTTCATTGCTCCTATCAAGAGTTTCCCGTCTATGAAAGCAGAGATAGTAGGAATATAATAGAGTTCGATGTCCTTATTATTGAAAAGGTTTTTGTGATATTCGAGTTGCCCATTTTCATCGATTACTGCCAAGTCGGTATAGATGCTACCGCTCTTAGTACCCAATTCTTTTCGTTCTGAGTAAGTCTTATTATCGTTAAAAACGAGATAAACCTTATCATTGTATAGAGCAAGGGAATATGTCACCATATCCCAACCGCCAGGTGTCGAATAATACTTAGGCACTTTCTGAAGGCTTAACAATTCTCCTTCCTTACTAAAGTGTACGATTACAAGATCTTCTGAAGAATATATATATCTAGTTCGCGATTGACCATTTTGATAAGAAGTGTATTGGGTTACATATCGATTTTCGGCGATAAAGCCAAGGCTTCCATCTTTAAAGTAAAGGAGAGAGCCAAAATCATAATTATTTTCTAGACCCTTATCTTTTTTAAGCTGCCGATCACTAATCATTCCTTCCAAAAACTCTTTTTCGAAGTCATGTATCTCAATATGCTCGACTCCTTCTTCTTTTGTTCCGTTAGCAAAAAAGACTCCTTTTAAGCCACTTTTACGCTGAGCATCTGTATAAAATCCACTAATTAGAATTTCAGAAGAGGATGCAGAAGGAAAATATAAGCGTACATCCGTGGGGGCTATACTTTCCCCTATTCGCAGATCAAACTCATTGACATCTGTCTCTGTAATTTGAAAGATTTTGAAATCATAGGAGGGTAAACCTTTAGAATTTTTCTTTCTGTCGCGCAGTTTTCCTAATACATAGATTGTACCCTCATTACTGATAACTGTCTGAGTAATCTTAAGATCTTTGTCTTGGTAAGGTAGTTTCTGAATCCGTTTCCAGAGGAGTTTAAAATCAGCATCAAATACGGCAATGTCAAAACTTTCTTCCCGATTCCGCCTATCACCCGTGGCAATAATATTGGTAAAAGCTACCCGATTACTATCTCTGCTAATCACCAATTCATTTGCATTATCTACAGTACCCTCGGTACTTATCCATCCCAACCCAACCGTTAATTCGCGACGATAAGGATGGCTATGAATAAGTCGTAATTTTTTAAAATTACCTTGATCAAATCTCGATACATACAACTTCCATTGCTTATCTTTGATAGAACTTAAATACCCAAAAGTGCCATTCTTGGTATGAATAATTTTGTTTAGGTTACTATTATGTTGCGAGTAGTTAAAAGGAGCCTTTTTCGTCGCAATTAGTTTGTGTTGATGATTAAATTTGCCAATACTTGTGCTCTTTCGGTTGTCAAATAGCAAATAATAGTATTCATCATCCATCTCAATCAATTTGAGGGTTGAAAAAACACCTTTGGTTTTTTGATATTCTGGGCCCCAATCAACAGAATATTCATTTTGAGATTTTATGTCTCCTGAGCAGAAGATTATAACTAGGGCAAGGAGGACAATTTTCTTTAAAAGAATCATGGTTTGAGCTGTATTATTTAGACGAGGGTTTTACATATCTTGATAAAGTGGTAAGATGGAAAATAGATTTTGAGCTGAAACTTCCTACTCATCCTTAAACAACAGCACCACAGCATGAGCAATCATGCTTTCCTCACGCCCGACTGCATCGGTCTTCTCATGGGTCGTGGCTTTGATAGATACATTTTGGGTATCCGTCCCTAGCAGCTTAGCGATTACTTCCTGCATGGCCGGCACATGAGGATTGATCTTAGGTTTTTCGGCGATGACAGTGCAGTCCAAATTACCGAGGCGATAGCCTTTTTCCCGCATCAATTGATAGGTCCCCTCTACAAACAATTTGCTATCTGCATTTTTATACTTGGGGTCAGTATCTGGAAAATGAAAACCAATGTCACGAAGGTTCAAGGCCCCTAACACTGCGTCACAAATGGCGTGAAGCAGAACATCAGCGTCCGAATGTCCGAGCAATCCTTTGTGATGAGAGATTTCAATACCGCCTAAAATTAATTTTCGATTTTCGACTAATTGATGGGTATCATAGCCATAGCCAATACGTATAGGATTCATAGCAGCTAGTTAGGAAATTATCCTCAATCCATGCTAGAAAATTCTGTAATTTTCAATAAGAAATGACAGATTCAATTTCCACCATACAATTGCAAGCAGTCCCAGCAGCAGAGATGCCAAAGTTTCAGGAGATTTTGGCATCTAACGGGCTCCCAACCGATGATTTGAGCCAACCCCATCTTTGGTTTTTTAGTTATCAGGATGGAGTCCGGATCGGTACACTTGGCCTAGAGCATTATGGCTCTATCGGCTTTTTGCGATCTTTAAGTATTCTGCCTGAGTTTCATGCTCGAGGGCTGGGCAAGCAAGTGGTCAATCAGTTGATTGCCGATAGAGAAGCGTTCGGCTTCGCCGAACTCTACCTCATGACGACGGACGCAGAAGGATTTTTCAGCAAACTAGGTTTCCAAAGAGTGGAGCGTTCGGCAGTGCCGGAAAACATAAAACAAACTCAGCAATTTAGTAGTATCTGTCCCTCATCGGCGGTAGTGATGAAGCTTTAAAGCCCCAAAAATCAGCATGAAGACACCCTTGCGAGCTAAACCTAAAAAACCTTTACCCCTAGACCGTCGATTTATTTGGATCGGTCTAGCTTTGGTTTCTTTGGTGATTCAACAGCTATTTTCGGCCAATCCTTTTTTTACTGAACTAGCTTATTCTAGAGGGCTTTTTCCGCTCCTGCGTTCTATTTGGGACTATACTTTGGGCTGGTCGCCTATCCCCCTACTCTATCCAGCTGTGTTTGGCCTACTATTTTGGATGGGGATGCGCTGGTACAAAAAGCGTAAGGACGACAAAAAGCATAGTGAACGGAGCCTACGCCAACGATTGGGTCGAGGCTTTCTCAATTTGTCAGGAATCGTCGCCCTGATTTTGGTACTCTTTTTATGGGCTTGGGGCTACAATTATCAACGCCAACCGATCGAGCATCGCCTAGAGATACAACTAGATAGCTTAACATATGAGGATGTCGAGCAGGAATTTTTTTGGGCGACCGATGCTTTGATCAAGGCACATGCTCGCTTGGGAGATCGAGATACCACAGAGAGTATTTTGACTACCGACTTACCCGAAGATCTCGAAACCCATATGCGCGATCAACTCACCTCCGTTTTAAAGGCCAATGATTATCCGACGCCTGGGCGGGTGAGAGCGAGGAGAGTTTTCCCTCCGGGAACGCTTTTCCAGTTAGGAGCAAGTGGGATTTATCTGCCTTGGATTGGCGAAGGCCATATCGATGCGGCCTTGCCTCCAGTTTCTCAACCCTACACCCTCGCCCACGAAATGGCCCATGGCTATGGGTTTGGAGACGAAGGGAGCTGTAATTTTTGGGCTTATCTCGCTTGTATGGAGTCCGAAAACCCCAATGTACAGTATAGCGCAGCCTTTGGGTATTGGCGTGAGGTAGCCAGAGAGTATCTTTTTGTGGATACTGCTCAATTCAAAATAGTTCGAAATCAGTTACCGCAGGGAGTAAAAAGAGACCTAAGAGAGATCCGCAATACGCTACAAAAATATCCAGGTTTCTTTCCACAGGCTTCGCGTGATATTTA
>JBCAWW010000690.1:0-3737 GCA_038534415.1 Bacteroidota bacterium
AAATTGACGAATTCGACGTTCTGCGAGTACTTGTAGGGTAGTAGTTAGTAGAATTGTCAAATATACGAACTGTGCGTTTGCAATCCCTAATGCTCTTGGATCATGTTTTCTTCTCAAACTACCCCACAAGTACTCGCAGAACGTCGAATTCGTCAATTTATCCAGCAATGGTTTCAATTGTTGGAAAGTCGAAAAACAGACCCTGAACGCTTCAAACCCATGCTGGCCCAGGCCGATTTCTCTTTGGGCTTTCCAGGAGCGGGTTCTAATATCAGGACCTTTCAGGACTTTAGACAGTGGGTCAAACAGCAAAACAAACGTCTTAGTCGCAGCCAACATAGATTGGAAAATGTACAAATCCTTGAAGTTGAACCCGGACGTATAAAAGCAAAAGTAGATCTTGCGTGGCAGGGAGTAAATCAGGCAGGTATACAAATGGGAGGCAAACTGCGTCATGAGTGGGATTTACTAGAGACCAGTGAGCGGTTTTTACGTCTAGCCAATGCTCGTGTCACCATGCTAGAACCAGTTGAAGTTTGGGAATAAATCTTACACGCTTAAATCGGCTTTTTTTCACAAAGTCCCTCCCCTCCTATAATTCTTATCGTTCACCGAAGGTGTAAACCCGCCCACCTAGCTTGTCTAAATACAAATAGAGCCTACTCTACCCTACTTTATAAACAAAGAAAAAGGGACACATCCCTGTATCCCCCTATCTACTAAAAGTCATACTTATCCTAACTAACAAGCCAACTCTCGGGCGCAAGATCCAATGTCTGTTGGACCTGCTCGACAATACCCGAAAAGTTATCAGAAAACCAAGCTTGGGAAGAAACCAAAAGATTGATCACCGTGATCAAAACGATCAACAAGCAACTAGCCACTAAAAGCCGCTTTTGCCAGTTGAGTCGAAATTTTGGTTGTCTCCAATCCATCGTCATCAAATTATACCTCAATCTAGGACTAATGCTTCAAAATTGAGCTTAATGGCACGTTAATGAGTGTTAAAAAAAGGTTAAACCAGATTTCAAGCCCCACCGCTGAGGACTAATCTCTATCTTTACCCTTGTGAAAGCCCGGCAGATATACCTGATCATCGGTCTGATGAGCGTCTCCTTAATTGGCATCATTGCGCTGCAAGTGCAACAGATCAGACGTTCCTTAGCCATTCAGGAAGCAAATTTTCAGACCAGCGTCAAAAGTGTACTTGATCAAGTCGCGGACGAACTGCAAAGAGCAGAGGTAGAAACCCGCATGGTCAAAGTGTCTAGAGCCTATGAGGTGATGGAACGCTATGGTACGGAGGTGCCTACAGGTCTGCAATTGGGTAGTCCTGAAAAACCGAGTTTTCCCAGTCTGCGCCGCATCCGTATCCGAGATAGCTTATCGATCATTACGGAGCAGGATGCTTTTATCGATATCCAAGACACGACCCTCTGGCAACGCTTGCAAACCTCCATGGTCCAATCTGAATCTGGACAAGCGGGCGTACTACAGATGAAAGGAGATCCTCGGATCATGGAGTTGATCAACCAAACCATCAGCGGCTTGAGCAATAGTAGCCTGCCAATTTATCAGCGCTTGGATTCTATTTTGGTGGACTCGATGCTGCATCGCCAAGTCAAGGCCCAGGCCTTACCTGAGGACTTTAATTATATGGTCAAGGCCGAACGAGAAAAGGAGGCAGCACTTATCTCTCCAGGAGCCGATGTAAACGTTCTGGTACAGAGTCGCTTCCAAACCCGTCTCTTTCCTTATCTCAACAATCTGGCGCGTACCAATCTTTATCTCCAGTTCCCGGAACAACGCCGCTATATATGGCAAGCCGTTTGGTTGCAGGCCTTGGTCTCTTTGCTCTTTAGTGCCATTGTCGTCTTAGCTTTTTGGCTGAGCATACGGACTATCCTGAGACAAAAACAGCTCTCAGAGATGAAAAATGATTTCATCAACAATATGACCCATGAGCTCAAGACACCGATTGCCACGATTTCCTTAGCGACCGATGCCTTGCAAAATCCACGCATTCAAGCAGAGTTGAGCGCCATCGATCGGTACGCAGGGATTATAAAAGAAGAAAATCAACGGATGCACCGACAAGTCGAACGCGTCCTTCAAGCGGCTCGGTTTAGCCGTAAAGAGGTAAAACTCAAGCCGGAAAGCGTAGATATACATCAACTGATCCAAAATGCAGCCAATAGCCTGAGGCTACAGTTGCAGGAGCGAGAAGGAGAATTGAAACTTAGCCTCAATGCAGATTCAGCTAGCATACAAGGGGATCCAGAGCATCTTTCCAATGTGATTTTCAATCTTCTTGACAACGCCAAAAAGTATAGTCAAGATCAGCCGCTCATAGAGGTAAGGACACGCAAACAAGGACAAAACTTTGTGCTAGAGGTCAAAGACCAAGGCGTCGGCATCAGCAAAGCGGATCAACAACAGATATTCAATCGATTTTTTAGAGTTTCCACTGGCAATCTCCATGATGTCAAAGGCTTTGGATTAGGGCTGAGCTATGTCAAAGAGATCATCGAGGCCCACGGTGGGGAAGTCAGTGTAAGTAGCCAAATTGGCAAAGGCAGCACATTCCGCATTCGACTACCTTATGAGGTCTGATGGGGTTTGTTTATTTTAGGCATATCAGATATTAAGACATGGCAAATATTCTCCTAGTAGAAGACGAAATCAATTTTGGAATGGTCCTCCGCGACTATTTGATGATGAAGGACTTTGATGTAACCTTGATCAGAGATGGAGAGGCCGGTCTACAAACTTTTAAGTCCGAAAAATTTGACCTCTGCATCTTAGATGTCATGATGCCAAAGATGGATGGGTTTAGCCTAGCCAAAGCCATCCGAGAAATCAATGATGCTGTACCGATCATATTTTTGACAGCGCGTAGCATGAAGGAAGACGTTTTGCAAGGCTTCAAGCTAGGAGGAGACGACTATATCACCAAGCCTTTTGACTCAGAGGAGCTGCTTTATCGCGTCAAAGCGGTCTTAAAAAGAGCCGAAAAATCAAGTGAATCGGGCGAAGCCTTGCCACATGCCTTTCAATTTGGGGCTTTTGATTTTGATCATCGCTTGCATACGTTGCATTATCAGGGCGAAGCCCAACGCTTATCTCCCAAGGAAGCAGATTTGCTCCGCCTTCTCCTTTTACAAAAAAATGAACTCCTCACCCGTGAGGAAGCCCTTAATACCCTTTGGGGCGATGACAATTACTTCAACGCCCGAAGCATGGATGTCTTTATCAGCAAACTTCGTAAACGCTTCAGGCCAGAGCCCGAGATCAAAATAGAAAATGTACACGGCCGCGGATTTCGTCTCGTGGTACCTTAAACATTGCGCATGAATTATCGACTCTTATTTTCTCTTTGTGGTCTATTGTTGACCCAATCCCTTTTTGCTAGCGATTATGAATATGTCATGCGCTGGCTCACGCCCAACACCCACACCTATGTGATCGAATTGACAGTGGACGCAGGAGCCGAGGGCTATACAGATTTTCAAATGGCAACTTGGAGACCGGGGAGATATATTTTACAAGATTATGCCTCTGCCGTTTCTCATTTTGAAGCGAGAAAGCCCAACTCAGGCCCTTTGAAGTGGGAAAAGACGACGCCTAGCACTTGGCGAGTTTATGCAGAAGGTGGCAAAGTCACGATCAAATACCGCTATTTCGCCAATAATCAGGACGCAGGTTCAAGCTATTATGGAGATGGAGAAATCTACTTC
>JBCAWW010000691.1:0-3734 GCA_038534415.1 Bacteroidota bacterium
TTCACCTCAACCAAGGCAAAATGCTTTTTGCTCGCGAGCAGGTGGTCATGTCAGGGGATCATAACTTTGACCTAGTCATCAGGGACTTTGACCTAGATGGCGATTTAGACATCCTTACTTGTTCTACGGTAGATCGCTCCATGGGCTTTCATCTCAACGATGGACAGGGAGTGATGGGTGCGCGTCAAGAAATGGGTTCTGGAAACTGGAATGCTGCTGTAGCGGCAGGAGATTTTGATGGCGACGGGGACGAAGATGTTGTTACAGCCTCTATCAATGATCATATGATCAATGTCCACCGCAATATTTCGATTGATCCAGAAAACCAAGCCGATAATGAGGCCTGTATCTTTGGTAAAGTCTACAATGGCGATACGAAAGAAATTTTGGCAAACGTACCGATCAGCTTGCAAAATGAGGAAGGAAAAAGTCTCGAAACCAAATATACTTCCGATGAAGGCGGCTATCGTTTTTGCCCCAGCCCCAATCGATCTTATCAAATCGTAGTCAGAGCACCTGGTCTTCCGGTGCATTTAGAGGAGTTTGTAATGCCAGAGGAGGACCTAGAAAAAGATATTTATATCGTCCAACCTACCACTGCCTTTGTCTATGGCAAGGTTAGAGATGAAGAGAGTAACCAAATATTGAGAGAAGCACGCCTCCTCTTGACCGACAATCAAAACCAGATAGTAGATAGTCTCTTTACCGATGCAAAGGGCAACTATCGCATTGAATTAGCTTTTGGCTCAAACTATCACTTTCAAACGGAAAAAGAGGCTTACTATCCAAGAGACACTTATTTCGATTTAGAAGCGCATCACGTAGGCAAGGGGCTTCGGCACAATATATTTTTAAAGCCAGAAAAAGCGCCAGAAGGCATGTGCATTGTAGGCATAGTACGCGACATCCAAACGGAATTGCCAGTGCCTATGGCTAATATTTTGGTGCGCAATGCGATAGGGATAGCCGAAAAGGAAGTCCAAGCAGATGCTGAAGGCAATTACAAAGTCTGCCTGCCCTTCGGGCAGTATGAGTTTAGCACTACCGCCAAGGGATATTTTTTCCATCTTTCGGAGGTCAATATCACCGATTCGATGTATCAGGACGGAGTCGATTTTCAACATGACATCTGGTTAGACCCCTTGATCCCTGGTGCTAAGATTGTTTTAGAAAACATCTACTATGATGTAGATAAGGCTACTTTGAGGGCAGAATCCATCGAAGAACTAGAGCGCCTGCTCGAAGTTATGGAAACCAATCCAGAACTTGTGGTAGAAATTTCTGGGCACACCGACAGCGATGGCTCAGATGAGCATAACGAAAATCTATCCCAAAATCGAGCTCAGTCAGTGGTAAATTTTTTGCAGGAAAAAGGGGTTTATACCACTCGCATGGTAGCCAAGGGCTACGGAGAAAACGATCCAATCGCTCCTAATGATAATAGGGAGAACAAACAACTCAATCGAAGAACTGAATTTAAAGTCTTGAAGATTATTGATTGATCAATCTTAATGGAGGGCCAAGCGCTTACCAAACGTTTACTTCTCGCTCTAACTCAATATTAAATTTGTCTTTGACAGAACGCAAGATCTCAGTCGAAAGCGCATAAATATCTGCCCCACTCGCACCACCATAGTTGACCAAAACAAGGGCCTGCTTGGCGTGAACGCCATAGTTGTCGATACGTTTGCCTTTCCAACCGGCCTGCTCAATCAACCATCCCGCGGGTACTTTTACTTGTCCATTGGGCTGAGGATAATGTGGCAGCTTGGGATAAGTGACTTGGAGTTCGGCGAAGGCGCTCTCTGAAATCACTGGGTTTTTGAAAAAACTACCAGAGTTGCCGATCTCAGCAGGGTCGGGTAGCTTAGTCTGTCTAATTTTAATCACCGCTTCACTGACTTGTTGAATAGTATGCGGACTCGCGAGAGTAGCTAGTTCCGCCTCAATGGCACCATAAGCAGTATTGAGTGAATGAGGAGCTTTGTCAAGTTTGAGCGTAACCGAAGTAATCAAGAATTTGCCTTTACCCGCGCGCTTAAAGTAACTGTCTCGATAGCCAAATTGACAGGCAGCGTGGTCAAAAGTTCGAGGATTGCCAGTTGCGAGGGAGAGGCTTTCTAATTCGACAAAAACATCTTTGAGCTCTACTCCATAAGCACCAATATTTTGGATTGGAGCCGCGCCAACACTACCCGGTATTAGAGAAAGGTTTTCGATCCCTCCCCAATTATTTTCGAGACAATACAATACCAATTCGTGCCAGTTCTCCCCTGCCCCAACCTTGAGGTAAACATGCTCATCGGTCTCCCGTATCACTTCTTTGCCCATGATAGTATTGCGGAGCACAAGACCTTCTAAATCATTCTTTAGCAGCAGATTACTACCTCCACCCAATATCCAAACAGCCTGTCCAGCATTGAGATTATCGACCAGAAATTCGGTCGCCATCACTACGCTATCAATCTCAATAAACCATCTAGCTTTGACATCAATGCCAAAGGTATTAAAAGATTGGAGTGAAACATTTTCTTGCAGCATATTAGGAGTCGCGTTGAGTTGTAAAGTTAGGCATATTTCGGATCGATCTATGCCAATCTGTTAACTTGTACACGCAATTTTCCATACTAAGGCAAAAGACTCATTTTCATGAAAATTATATCCCTTTTTCTCTTTTCCTTAATCATTTTTTTTCAGCCAGCTTTCGCGCAGTTCAACCAGATTGGAGCTCAACTAGATGGCAATTCACCCAATGATAACTTTGGCTGGTCGGTAGCCATGGATCAAAGCGGTAAAACCATTGCCGTAGGCGCCCCCTTATTTGACAGCGATTTTGGCCAAGTCAGGGTCTACCATGAGTTTGGTGGGGTATGGACGCAACTTGGCAATGATATAGATGGTACAGAGATCGGGCAACAATTTGGTTTTTCTCTGAGTCTGAGTGCAGATGGCAAGACCTTAGCCTTGGGAGGCTTGAGTGGTAGTCCCAATACTTTGGGAGGCCATGCGCGCGTGTATAAACTGCTCGGAGGGCAATGGGTGCAACAGGGCGCAACCCTCCTGGCAGATGCCAATGGAGATCAGTTTGGCTTTAGCCTAGACCTCAGTGGCAATGGCAATCGATTGGTAGTAGGGGCTCGTAATAACAATGGCAATGGCTCCGAAGCGGGGCATGTGCGCGTGTTTGAGCTCCAAAACAATGCTTGGGTACAATTAGGTGATGATCTGGAGGGCGATATGGCCGACGATCGCCTCGGAACCAGCGTCAGTATCAATGCCGATGGTACGATCATAGCCGCCAGCACCCCTCAAAATGACGCCGGAGGCACTAATGCAGGACAAGTCAGAGTCTGGCAATGGCAAACCGATAATTGGGTACAATTGGGGAGTGATATTTTGGGTTTCGGCCCCGCCGAACTCTTTGGTAGCAGCATCGCATTGTCTGATGATGGTCTGAGCTTCGTAGCCGCTGCGCCGGGACACGACCATGGCAATGGGTTTGGCTCGGTGCGAGTCTATACTTTTGACAATAGCAGCTGGACCCAAGTAGGCAATGATATGCGAGGCAGTTCGATTACCGAAGCTTTTGGACAGGCAGTTGGCATCAATGGTGATGGTGATCGAGTCGCCATTGGTACGCAATCCGCTGATGATATCGCTACTTCTTCGGGTCGTGTCGATGTTTTTAGCTTAGAAAATGGGGCATGGACAGAGCTATATATGCCCATCACGGG
>JBCAWW010000692.1:0-3723 GCA_038534415.1 Bacteroidota bacterium
ATTTCAATTGGATTGACGATCAAAAAAGGCCTACCAAAGACTCCACTTGGAACATTACGGACACCCTCAATCCCATTTATGTGTTTCGGTATAGCTATGAATCCAATGCGGCGGGACAAAGTTTGAAAGAAACGAGGGAGCTCTGGCTCAGTTCGGAACCTAAGTGGGCCAAAAACAGAGAGATTATCTATACCTATGATACAAATGGCTGTCGCACCACCCAAACGATTTGTTACAGTAATAAATATGAAACCAACTGCTCTACTACCCAGTATCAGCGTAACCTAGATTGTACGCTTCAGAGGGAGACTCGCCCAGACATAACAGACATTTTGCACACAGCCAATGCCGATAGCAGTGAACGAAATACCTTGATTTTGAACTGGGATCGCCCAACGCAAGAATGGGTTGCGAGGAACTACAGAACGAACTATTACGACCAATGGGGATACTTTGCAGGCTCATTTAATACCAATTTTCCTGATTCCTCTCAGTCTGAACAGATCATAATTAATGACTCAGCCGGAAATATCCTCTATAGTCGTCAAGGCGAAAAGACGCCCGGCCAAGCTTGGCAATATAGCTTTGAGTACGAGCTGATTGAAGACAGCGAAACCTATTTATCCTATCGCAGATATAAGCAATGGGACCCTGACACCGAGGCTTTTCACAATCGTGTATGGTATACCACTGAGAAGGACCCCAGCAGCGGGATTTGGAAATACCAAGAGTTGGATTCCTCACTCGTCAATGGGATTTGGGTGGAGTCCGCTTATCGCAGCCGGATATTTCATCAATATTATTGCAATGATTTATTGCGAGAGTATGAAGAATATCTTGGTTGGGACGATCTCACTGAGCCTTTAGAGAAAGAAACTTATGGCTATCAGTTAGAGGATATCCCCTGTCAGGGAACGCCATCACCAGAAAGCCTAATCTTGTATCCCAACCCTACGACCGACTTTTTGAAGTTTCGCTCTCGCGATGTGTTGCAAATGACGGGAGTAAGGTGGCAGGTGGTCGATCTCAGCGGCAGGGTGATTCAAAAAGGGGTATTGCAACTTGACGACCAAGCGATTGTGGATGTGCGTGGACTAGCGCAGGGCCCTTATTATCTCTATGTGGGAGAGCGAGAGAGTCGAGCTAGTTATATGTTTTTTAGGCAGTAGGTTTTTTTACCGCTTCGCGGAACGCCATTTCGACAGCGTCCCGATATCGGGACTACAGTAAAGAGATTTTAGTAGCGGCGCAACATTTTGCGCCGAGCGAGTCAAGCGTTCTGCGCAGCAGGCTTCCTAATCTCCCGCTTGTAATATCTTGATCTGACTATATAACCATGAGGCATTGGCGACATCAGCGGCGGCGCGAAGCTGGGTTTCTAATTTGAGGAGGCGTTCGGCGAAGGCGTCCTTGCTGATCATACCTTTTTGCTCCCGTAAGCGATACAGTTTACGAGTGAAACGAAGCAAATTGAGGTGAACGTTCCGCTGAAAGCTGCTCACCAAACGATTGCGAGCTAAAAATAGCCGAAAGTTTTCCAGTTGAAACTCTAGCGCCATATCCTCATCCGTCTCAAAATAGATTTTGAGCAGCAATGACTTTGCACTGAGGAGATAAAAGACATCCTTAAAATCGACCTGCTGTAAGAGGCGCAAGGCCTCCGAATGACGGCCTTGGGCATAGCGCAGACTAGCCAAATTGAAACGAAAAGCATCCTCGCGATAGCTCGGCAGCATCTTTTCTTGATGATCGTGTAAAAAGCGATCCACCCAATCAAAGGCTTGGAGTCGGAGCCCTACGGTGACCATGTTTTTGAGCTTTCGGTGATCGATAAAGCCATTTTTGTCGAGCAACAACTCCTTTTCGGTCAGCTGAGTAAACAGGTCAAAGAGGTTGCGTAAATAGCTCGCATCACCCTGATTGACCTTGCGGACGCAGTAGTTTTGGGCGTAGTTGTACATATCGGCGGCTTCCTCTGGCCCAAAATACTGGCTATGTTCACTCAGCCAATTGATCCAAGTGTGATAGTGCTCAGTGTTTTGCAGTTCGCTCAGCGCCTTATAGATCAGGAGGTAGGCTTTGATACTCCTTTCTGCGGCGAGATGCGGCGGCAAATAAGCGATGATGTTGGGTTTGATCGCTTCCTCTTCTGGAGACTTTTTGAGGATATGGCTCCGATTGAGGATTTCGCAGGCGTATTTAAGCCTGGCGCTCCAATAGGACCGATCGAGGTACTCTACGGTCTTGTGTAAATAATCGTCTTGGGTTCGGCGTTGCTGGGTAGCTTCGAAGAGTGAAGCCTGGCGATGTAAATCATACTGACCTTCGAAGTAGGAGAGGTCTTGAAACGCATAGTCTTGCCATTTTTTCTGCGCTTTTTGCCATTGTCGCTGGAAGGCGTCTTCGGCTTGGATCTTGGCCAAAGATTGTAAGAGCATGCTCTGTTGTAGGTGGGGATTGGCCTCAAAGCTTTGTAAACTGAGAAAGCGTTCCAACAGTCTTTGTAACTGGGAGAGTGCATCATAGACAGCCTGTTTGCGATACGGCTCCGCCGAACGATAAAGCTGCTGATGTAGCTGCTCATGTTGCCATGTATCTGCTGGGTGTTGGCAAAGGTACTCGGCCAGGTGCAGGAGTCGTTCTTGGCGATTGAAATAAGGGGAGGCCAAAAAGTGCAGAAATGCCCGCTCTTCGGTCTCATTTAGTTGGGAAAGCAATTGCGCTATGCGAAAATAATTTTTCAGGAAATTATTTTTTAATATTTGTTTATCAGCAATTTAGAGAAATTGAAGTGGTAAATATATTCAAAAATGAGGCAAAAAGTACTTTCTTCCCTGCATTCTTTACTGCTATTTGGTAGTGTGAATCAACCAGCTTAGAATAACATGAAAAGTTTTACCCGTTTTATCAGCCTTTTTAGCTTCCTCCTTTTGCTATCGATGAGCCTACAAGCCTCACATTTCAAAGGTGGTGAAGTGACTTACGAATCTTTGGGCGGTTGTAACTATCGCGTAATAGTTACCGAATACTATGACTGTAGTGGACTCATCGTTACGCCCACACAGCCATCCGGCGGCATTGAGTTTTATGATGCTTTTGCTATTCCTCATGCAGGCACTGCTCTCAATGGATGGACGCTAGTAAATGATACTGAAGTAGTCAACTTGGCGGGCTCCGCTCCTACAAACTGTAATGGCGGGTCGGTCTTGGGAGTTCGCCAATTAGTCTTCCAAAGAGACTATGATCTTTGTGGCATCCCTGCCCCTATAAAAATAAGCTTGGACGCTTGTTGTCGAATTGGAACGATAACTAATCTGGCCAATCCTGCTACACAAGCATTTCAGTATAGTACAGATATTGTCAACACGACAATTACTAATAATAGCCCTGTATGGCTTGAGCCTTCCTTTACAATGGTCCCCTCAGCATCGAATTGGTATGCTACACAAAAGAGTCTCGCTGCCTATGATGCAGAAGGAGATTCGCTTGTTTACTCCCTGGATACAGTCTATTCGGCTCCCTGGCTGCCCATAAGTTATCAGCCTGGTTATAACTTAAGCTCCCCTTTTGGCACAAACGTAATGGCCTTTATCACACACTCTGTTAACCTCAC
Source organism: Bacteroidota bacterium (assembly GCA_038534415.1). Lineage (GTDB taxonomy): Bacteria > Bacteroidota > Bacteroidia > J057 > J057 > JBCAWW01. The sequence goes on from JBCAWW010000692.1 coordinate 3,614, forward strand.
TATATATAATTTTATGGTGATCAATATAGGTGAATACATAGTGGCTATTTCAGTGGAGGAATATCGTAATGGTGTTTTATTGAGTAAAAGCCGCCGAGATCTTACGATTA
>JBCAWW010000693.1:0-3720 GCA_038534415.1 Bacteroidota bacterium
GTCATGGGAAAAGGACTCATTGACAAACACTTGGGCAAAGAGGCCAGTATATGATAAAATCAGACGAATAGAGCTACGAGCCCAAGAGGCTCAGAGCAAAATCAATCAAGCAAGTAGACCCCACGAGTATTTCCATGCTAAGTATTGAATGGGAAGTATTAAGACTTTTGGGGCTCGCTCTAAGGCAGGACTCTAAATTATTTTTCTAGCTGCTAAATACTAAAAAGATGGTCTCATCAACTCGAGCAGTTTTTGTGTTTTTTACCGCTTCGCGGAACGCTTATTTGACCCCATTTGTATTTAATAAGTTATCTTTGAGTATGAAGTCTTTTCCCTTTCTCCTCGGCCTGATTTTATCATATACTGGCCTCTTTGCCCAAGTGTTTGTCAATGAGTCCTTTTCCCATGACAATCGACTTAGAGAGTATATCGTTTACATACCGGCAAACTTTGACTCAACCAGTCCCATGCCCTTATTGCTCAACTTTCATGGCTATACTTCCAATGCGCTAGAGCAGATTTACTATGGTGATTTCCAGCCCATTGCCGACACAGCTGGTTTTTTGATCGTAGCGCCGCAGGGCACACGCGATTTTTCTAGTACTACGCATTGGAATGTAGGCTGGGGAGGGAGTGCAGTTGATGATGTCAGTTTTGCAAATGCCTTGATCGACAGCATGATCGCCCAATACAATGTTGACCCTAATCGGGTTTATAGTACGGGTATGTCCAATGGCGGCTTTATGAGTCATCAACTCGCCTGTGAATTGAGTGATCGCATTGCTGCAATTGCCTCGGTTACAGGTTCTATGACTTACGCTAAGCTAAATGCTTGCGATCCTCAACATCCCACTCCGGTAATGCAGATTCATGGTACGGCAGATCTGGTCGTTCCTTATGGCGGTCAATCACCCTGGACCGCTCCTGTTGATTCGGTGGTCGCTTATTGGGCCGCTTACAATCAATGTCAGTTGCCTCCGCTCGAAACTGATTTGCAGGATATCAATACGGGCGATGGCTCTACCGTAAGACATTATCAATATCTCAATGGCAGCAATGCTGCTCAAGTAGAACTATACAAAATCTTTAACGGAGGTCACACTTGGCCCAACAACCAATTTGTCAGTGCGGGTACGAATTATGATTTTGACGCTTCCTTGGTCATCTGGCAGTTTTTTGCCCAATACGATCTAGAAGGACTCCGTACCAATACTTCTCTTGATGCAGGGACTCCTCAAACAAATTTTGAGCTATATCCCAACCCTGCCGCGAGCGAGATGAGCGTTCTGCGCAGCAGTAATTCCCCAACCAACTATCAAATCTCTGATCTCAATGGCAAGATCTTGCAGGAGGGCGAAGTGCGTGCTCAACTCAATATTTCTCTGCAAGATTTGCCCGCTGGAATCTATGTTTTGGCTATCGATGGGGCGTATAAACGATTTGCCAAACAATAATCACCATCTGTCGCCTTTGCCTCTTGCAATCAGTGGGGGCATTACGTAGGTTTGATTAAGGGACTACTACAAAATATATGAATCCTACCCATCAGCCTGCTGAAGACAAACCGCTACGCTTAGAATCGCCCAAAACCATGGCCGGTGGGATTCCCGCTGTGCTTTCTAGCCTCAAGCATCTCAAAGAAGAAATGGGCCCTATCGCTGGGCTTAGGGCTTTGCTCAAAATGAATCAAACCGACGGCTTTGACTGCCCCGGTTGTGCTTGGCCTGATCCGGATGATAAGCGTTCGGTATTGGCCGAATACTGTGAAAATGGAGCCAAAGCCTTAGCCGAAGAAGCCACGGATAAACGCATAGATGCTGCCTTTTTTGATCGACATAGCGTTACAGCGCTCAATCAAGGCACCGATTATTGGTTGGGAAAGCAAGGCCGCCTCACCAGCCCAATGGTGCTGCGAGCGGGCCATCCCTACTATGAAAATATCAGTTGGGAAGCGGCCTTTTCTCTGATTGCTGACGAACTGCAAGGCCTCGCTGATCCTAATGAGGCCATCTTTTATACCTCTGGTCGGACCAGCAATGAAGCTGCCTTTTTGTATCAGCTTTTTGTGCGAATGTATGGCACCAACAATCTGCCCGATTGCTCCAATATGTGTCATGAATCCAGTGGCCAAGGACTTTCACAAACAGTAGGTATAGGGAAGGGATCGGTTACTTTAGAGGATTTGCATGAAGCAGAGGTGATCATGGTAGTCGGCCAAAATCCCGGTACCAATCACCCCCGAATGCTATCGGCCTTGCAAAAGTGCAAACAAAATGGAGGCAAAATCATCACCGTCAATCCATTGGCTGAAGCAGGTTTGATTAGTTTTCAGCATCCTCAACATTTGGGAGATATCCTTGGGGGTGGAACTGCTTTGACGGATGTCTTTTGTCAAGTCCGACTCAATGGAGATGTCGCCTTGGCCAAGGCTTTGATGAAATTGATGCTGGAAGCAGAGGCACAAAGGCCGGGTGAGGTTTTAGACCATGATTTTATCGCCCAATATACCGAAGGCTTTGCCGCCTTGAGCCAAGATTTACAGCAATATTCCTTTGATCAGCTAGTCGCCAAAAGTGGAGTAGAGGAGGAGGCCGTTCGTGCGGCAGCTCAATTGTTGATTGAGCACAAAAAGATCATTATTTGCTGGGCTATGGGATTGACCCAACATCGCAATGGTGTGCAAAATATAAAAGAGATGGTCAATCTCTTATTGCTCAAAGGGGCGATTGGTAAGCCTGGGGCAGGGACTTGTCCGGTGCGTGGGCATAGCAATGTGCAAGGAGATCGTACTATGGGCATCTGGGAGAAGCCAAAGCCAGCCTTTTTGGACCGCCTTGCGGAACGCTTCGACTTTGCACCGCCAAGAGAGCACGGATTTGATACGGTACATGCCATCGAGGCCATGCTCAGTGGCAAGGGCAAGGTTTTTATTGCTATGGGAGGAAACTTTCTTTCCGCTAGCCCCGATACCAAGCAGACGGCCCAGGCCTTGCGCAATTGTAAGCTCACGGTTCAAATTTCTACAAAACTCAATCGCAGTCATTTGGTGCATGGCCAAACGGCTTTGATCTTGCCTTGCCTCGTTCGTTCCGAACAAGATATTCAAGCCACTGGTCAACAGTTTGTGAGCGTAGAAAACTCAATGGGCAAGGTGCATCAATCAATGGGAGATCGTGCCCCTGCCTCAAACAATCTCAAAAGCGAACCAGCGATTGTGGCCGAACTCGCGCAAGCGGTCTTGGGAGATAAGTCAAGTCTAGATTGGCAAAAACTTGCCGATAATTACGATTTGATCCGTGAGCTGATCGCCGATTGTATCCCCGGATTTGAAGATTACAATACACGCGTTCGCCGAAAAGGCGGCTTCTATCTACCAAATGGTGCTCGCGAACGCAACTTCAATACCCCAGACGGCAAAGCACACTTTAGCCTCAATGCAGTGCCAGATGATCCGCGCCAGGAAGGACAATACAGCATGATGACTCTCCGTAGTCATGACCAGTACAATACCACGATTTATGGTTTGCATGATCGCTATCGAGGTATCTTTGAAGATCGTCGTGTAATCATGATGAATCCAAAGGATATGGAGGAAGCTGGCTTGAAAGCCAAACAATTGGTGCATCTCAAAAGTCATTATGAGCAAGAGGAACGCGTAGCCCGCAATTTTAGAGTCGTGCCCTACAATATTCCTCGCTATTGCACTGCTACTTATTTCCC
>JBCAWW010000694.1:0-3707 GCA_038534415.1 Bacteroidota bacterium
AGTAAAGAGTATCATTGCTGGTGCTATCAATTTGGATATCATTGATCGTCTGAGTGGTGCTACCATTGGTAAATTTGGTGCGTGTCTGCTTTAAGCGAATCTCTAAGATGTCATAATTATCAGGTACCACCACTTTGGCTTGATCGACAAAGCCCCAACTACGGTATTCGTAAGGAAAGAGGTTGCCTCCAGCATAATTGGAACAGCAATCACCTATCCCCAAATAAAAACTCTGTGATACCCATTTGCTACACTGGTTGACGGTATTGTTGTTTTTCCACTCATTTTTAAACTCATAGCCAATGAGCGTGAACTTATCGCCATAGTTGTCGCATTCGTATTTATCTTTTTCTGCGGAAGGATTGACTATGTCGCTGAGATAGAAGCGATTATCTGCTGCTACTTCTTGTACTTTTGCGCCTATGTTGCCGGTGACGGTATAGTAAGTATCTAGCCAGAGAGAGTCTCCTTCACCAAAGCTAAAGCCATTCATATTGCAGTTGCCGAGGAAAGCCGGGCTAAAGTCATAATTAAAGGTCTGAGCGTTCCCGTCTAGGGTACTACTATAAGCAACCTCATCACAAGTCAAATAGGTCCCCGCCGAGGCGTCATATACTTTTATACTCGCTTTATAGATACTCAAGTTTGCTCCCATTTCGATGGTGGAGCTTGCGTAGCCATATGCCCATGCTGGGAACGAAGCGCTCGTATGCACTATGCCAAAGAAGCTGCCTTGAAGGGAGTCGCCTACCATGGCCCGGTTGCTTTTGACTGAGGACATGGATAAGCTGCCACTTGTATCTGCTTTGCCATCTTGATCATTGTCGGGCTGGCCAAAACTGATCCGGTCGATATCATAACTTTTGAAGGCTAAGCCTTCGCTACACGCGCCTGGGCAATGTAGATGTACCGACACGATCTGATCACAAAGGATCGGCATACTACAGTTTTGAGCACAGCTGGTATCTGCGATAAAATTGATATTGAGACCGAGATCGATATGATCTGTTACGGCCCCCGTATAGCACTCACCCGTCAGGTCGATAAAGAGTTCTGATTTGGGGAGGTCAAAAGGAGCATCAAACTCATAAGCCGCGCTCAATTGACGACTTACAGAATCGTAAACCATTGATACAGGACTCCAAGTATTGAGACCACTGTGCCATGCTAAATCAGCGGGGTCTTCGCTCCATTTTAGCCCTTGAGGGAGGGAGAATATCACCTCATAGCGAGCCCCGGGTCCATTGGGATATTCGTTGGTATGGCTGGATACGGTATAGTGGAAGCGTTCGGTTTGACCGTCTCTAATATCAGAAGGAGACTCGGTAAACACACTCAGATTGGCATCAAGGGGCGATTGGCCCGTTTTGGTACTAGATTCTGGGTTTTGTTCACATGCATCGTTATAATCGACTGTATATCTCCAACCGCTATTACGTTGATTTTGGCAGAGATTGATGCAGCATGATTCTGTATAAAATTTCACTATCAGCTTTTCGCCTGCTGGGATGTCTGGCAGGTCTAGGCTTAGCTTACCAATTGGATTGCTACCTAAGCAAGCATAATCTCCGGAGTTTTGGGTAGTTTCAGTTTCACTTGGGCTAATGCTTTGGGGACTGCCATTGTCTCCCCATTGGTAAGTGATAGTATTGGGATCGATTTTGGAGAAGATGTCCTCTTCATAGCCTGAACCTGAAGATTTGAATAGGGTGAGATCTACTTCGTAAGCAGTGCCTTGACCAGTATTGTTGAGGCTGACCGATTGTAAATTTTGGGTTCCACTATCAAAGCAACTAGCTAAGCTTTGAGTAGTAGAAAGACTTAGGCTTGGTAGCTTTAGATTGACCGTTATGTGTGCATTGGTAGAAGTGCCCACCACCCAATCGCCCGAACAAGCCCAGTGGGTATTGATCACTGAAGAGACCGTCGCGTCATTACAGCCTGAACCCACAAAGCTTTGTACTATGCCAATGGTTTCATAAGAATCTAAATAGTTATCACCGTTGCCGATTGAGGCAAAATCATCATCTCGTAACCATAAGGTATCCCCACTGGCATTTAATTGCCCGACATTACTGGCAATCCAATCGATGCCTTCTCCATAGATATCGGTAACGTAAAATGAGGATATTCGTCCATAGCCCCCATTGGTTATATTGAAGGAGCGAGTCGTGGTATCATTGGTGTGAATAAGTTGACTGGTCGGATTGACACTGAGTACCGATAATGAAGGGTAGAGGACATTGTAAGCGTCCGTAGAGTCAATCGCCACCCCTTGGGTCGAACTCAATTTGATATAATTTCTGGGCGTTTCCCCACTTAAAATAAAATCTCGGGCTTCGGAGCTGGCCGTATATTGGACCGTAAAGCTCAGCATGCCTCCCGGTTCTAGGTTGTCTAGGCTAAATACCGGCCTACTAAAATCACTTATATCGTCCTCTCTTACATTATAGCCTGAAGTATCGTTGAGGCTGGAGGCGAGGTAGCTAATCCCTGCGGGGAACGCTAAGGTGATTTCTTGGCTCGTGAGTGGCTCGACATGTCCATTGACATATTCGATCGTAAAGGTGCCAGCCTCATCACAGACAATTACCTCAGAGGTAACGCCAAGGCTAAAAAATACATCATCGAGAGGGGCTTCGTTGGAATTGATCGTAAATATTACCCCAGCAAACAATACCAAGCCGCTGATGGCTGATGCAATTTGACGGGTCGATACAGTGGTTTTGGTTTCAAGTCCAAATCGAAGGCGTGAAGGTTGCTTTTGATTGCCCATATAGATTATTAGTGCGTACGCCCTAATATTATATTTTGAATGGATATTTCATTGTTAAAAAATACCAGCACCTTACTTATGTAAAAAGGCCGGATAAAATCAATTTATCCGACCTTTTTGCTAAAAATGTAGTTAACTATTTTACCACTAGCTTGCTCACATAATAGCGGCCAGCTTTATCTTCTACTTTTATCCAGTACAGTCCTTCGCTTAGATTGCCTCGCTTTAGCAATACTGAGTTTTGGGTTGGCGTACCTGTTTGTAGGAGTTGTCCTAGACTGGAAATAAGCTCCCATCTTACGATATCTCCTTCCGCAAAGTAGCTGTCAATCTCACTCAGGTAGATCAAAGCACTTTCTTCCATTGGATTGGGTTGGATGCGGATGGTTCTCACTACTAGTTCTTGATTCCCAAAACTTACCTTATTTACCACTGTATTTGTTTCCAATGGCTCCTCAAAGTCAAACTGGATTGCAACCTGATTTTTGATTTCTAAACCTTCGGTAACACTTGTATTGGGCAGGATACGGAAGTCAATGAAACCATGACTATTAGGCTCGTCTCTGGTGCTATCTGCTAACATGATATAAGGAAAGCGGAAAGTCAGTACCCCATCTTCATTGATTGATTGTACATAGTCATGGCTAGCGCTAATGACTTTGATACTAGACCAATCAAGATGTGGAGATAGCGGATCCTGGACGATAACATGAGTGGCCGGCGCTGAGCCTACATTTTGGAATCGAATGCGGTAGGTGATGCTATCTGTTGGCAAGATGTTGCCCTCCGGGAATACTCTCAAATCATTCGGGTCAATCGCTCCTGCAATCGTATTTAGGTCGTTGTAAGTATTATCTGCAACATTACAATCACTGGGCACATTGCGGAAGGTACCCACGGTAGAGATTGAAGCCCCCACTGTAGCACTGGC
>JBCAWW010000695.1:0-3695 GCA_038534415.1 Bacteroidota bacterium
ACTTGGTTTCTGGTATCAGTACCATCAAAAGCGAGGTTAGTGAAACCGTAACCTAGCGTTCTCCAGTATGGGGAAGTGAAAACTCAGCAGTACGTAACTTCTTTTACTCGATTCAGGGTGACTACTCTCTATATCAGCGTACTTTCCAACACTCTGTACACCGCGACAATTTCTTTGATTACGGTTACGTAGGAAAGTTTACTTATGATGAGACGCCATTCTATGGTTATACAACCACTCCGGATGAGATTTCTTCTTCCCCATACTGGAGAACGCTAGGTTACGGTTTCACTAACCTCGCTTTTGATGGTACTGATACCAGAAACCAAGTATTTGCTAACCATAATCAAGCAATGTTTGATTATGTCAATGCAAATGGTGGCCCTTCATTAGGAGATCTAAACGAATTTGCCTTCCGTCAGGGGATCTTGAACGGATCTGGTTCTCGTAGTGTTTACTCGCTATTTAGTGGCTTAGGAGCGGAATCTGCTTCTTATCAAAAATTTGCCTTTGAGCAGTTCCGCCTTTCAGGTCAGGCTACTGCAGAGATTAAAGGCCATAACCTTAAAGCTGGTTTCGAATTTGAACAAAGGGTTGAACGTTCGTACTTCCTCGCTACTCGCTCTCTATGGGGCTGGATGCGTCAGTACGCAAACTTCCACCTTCTTAACCTCGAAGATGACCCAAGCTTATACAACTATGTAACACGTGATGGCGAATGGCAGGATTCTGTAATCATTCCTCGTCGATACGAGCAGGGAGACCAACAAGCTTTTGACGTTCGTTTACGTGAGAAACTAGGTTTACCTGTAGATGGTACTGAGTGGGTAAATATCGATGAGTATGGTCCAGATACCTACACACTAGATATGTTTACTGCTGATGAATTATTGGCTGATGGTCTAGGACCTGTATCCTACTATGGATATGATTACCTCGGCAATCGTCAAGACCCAGTTGACCAAGCAGCCTTCTTTACCGATGAAAATCGACCGCAAAATGCCTTCTCGCCGACCTATATATCGGCCTTCTTGCAGGACCGATTTGAGTTTGAAGACATTGTCTTTAATATAGGGGTTCGAGTTGACCGCTTTGATGCCAACCAATTGGTATTGAAAGACAACTTCTCTCTCTACCCCACTTTCACGGCCTCAGAGGTCGCATCTGGTAACCTAGGGATTCCATCTTACTCTTTGCCTTCAGGTATTGGTGAGGATTATGTCCCTTACGTAAATGATGCAAACAACCCGACTGATGTTGTCGGCTACCGTAATGGTGAAGCATGGTTTGACGCTACAGGCTCTCCTGTTTCTTCTAACGTTATCGCCGGTATTAGTGGTGGTCGCGTTCAACCAGCGGTTAAAAACTCTGAAGTAAGCGTCGAATCTTTTGAAGATTACGCTCCCCAGACCGTAGTAATGCCACGTATCTCGTTCTCTTTCCCGATTACAGACGTAGCTTCTTTCTTTGCCCACTACGATGTACTCTCTCAACGTCCGGGACAGTTGTTCCAGACTCAGAGTTCATTATTGGCAGGACGTATTTCTGATTACGTTTTCCTCGAAAACCGTCCTACTTCTACGATCATCAACCCTAATCTACGTCCTGAAATCACGATTGATTATGAAGCGGGTTTCAAGCAACGCTTAGGAAGTAATATGGCCTTGACGATTTCGGCTTACTATCGTGAGTTACGTAACCAAATTCGTTTCCGCCGCTTCGCGAACGCTTTCCCTTTCTCTTACGATACTTATGACAACCTTGACTTTGGTACCGTAAAAGGATTTTCTTTTGCCTACAATATGCGTCGTACTCGTAATGTAGCCCTTCAGGCTTCTTATACCCTTCAATTTGCTGATGCCACAGGATCTGACTTCTCTTCAGCTCGTGCTGTAGTGAACTTCCTCGAAGGGGTTGGAGTATTGCGTGTGCCTCTACCGGTAAACAATGACCAGCGTCATAGATTTACCGCAAATATTGATTACCGCTTTTCAGGCGCTCGCCCTCAAAGCTGGGGTCCAAAAATGACCATTGGTGGTAAAGACATTTACCCTCTCCGTGATTTGGGACTCAACCTTACCGGTTATATCGGTTCTGGTACTCCATTTACCAAAAATGCTGTAGCAGTTCCTTCGGTAACTAGCGGGGTAAATATTGTCAACCAAACAGAAGGTACGCCAAATGGTGTGCGCAAGCCATGGCAGTTCCGTATCGATGGTCGGATTGACAAGACCTTTGCCTTCGGTGGTAATGTAAAGACAGCTGGTGATGGTAAAGAGTTTCGTTCTCGTGCGTACGGCTTGAACGTATACTTGACTGTCTTCAATGTCTTCGACACTCGTAACGTCATCAACGTTTACCGTTTCACCGGTTTGGCGGATGATGATGGATACCTCAGCAGTGATACTGGACGTCAAGCGACCGTTTCTCAGATCGATCCCGAGGCTTATGTAGATCTTTATACCCTACGTGTAGCCAACCCAAGTAACTTCTCCGTCCCTCGTCGGATTCAGTTGGGTATGATGTTCAACTTCTAGTCTTTTGCAAGCAATTAGGAAAACATTTCCAAAGAAATGATGAATACTTTCAATCGATATTTTCTGTTGATGCTACTGTGCCTCGGCACACTAGGTATGCAGGCAAAAGCTCCAAGTGGGCTAGCCAAGCGGACAATCAATGGCTTTCGTATTTCCGAAGCCTGTCTGCCTCCTAGTGCTTCTGCACAGTTAGATGTCAACAATGTTCGCTGTCTACTCCACAATGGCGGTGATATGTGGTGGGACCTCGTAGGTGATCCTCGTTATGAGGTGCCTAAAGGTGGTAACCGCCACTCCATGTTTGCCAGTTCTCTCTGGATTGGTGGTTTGGATGATGCCGGACAGTTGAGGGTAGCAGCCCAGACTTATCGCCAATCAGGTGTTGACTTCTGGCCTGGACCTTTGACCAACAATACTGCTTCAACTGACGATCTTACTTGTGATAAGTACGACCGGATGTTCAAGATCAATAAAACTGAGATTGACGCCTTCCGGGCTGCTTTTGCAAATCGGGATGTTGAAGCCTTTAACCCAGCCGAATTTCCAAACGTTTTCAACTGGCCTGGTATCGGTAACCCCAACTCAAACTTGGGAGAAGATGCCGACGGGATCTCCTTGGAAGCGTTCTACGACGGAGATATCCTCAACGCAGCTCCCTTTGTTGACGTTGATGGGGATCCTTTTACTTATGACCCTTCTGCTGGTGATTATCCGCAGATCGATGGTGATCAGGCTGTTTGGTGGATTGTCAACGATAAAGGTAACGTTCACACCGAAACTGGAGGTGAGCCTATCGGTATCGAAATTCATATGTTGGCGTTTGCCTTCACTACTGCCAATGCAGTAAATGACATGACTTTCTATCGTCAGACTGTTGTTAACCGTTCTTCAAATGTCCTCAATGAAACTTTCTTGGGACAATGGGTTGACTCTGATGTCGGTAAATTCAACGATGACTATGTAGGTTGTGATACGCTACGTGGTCTTGGTTTCTCTTATAATGCCGATGCCGACGATGATGGTGCCAACGGTTATGGTCTAAACCCGCCCGCAATTGGGGTTGACTTTTTCCAAGGTCCACTCGCTGACCCTATGGACGGTATTGATAACGACAAAGACGGTATGATCGATGAGGCTAACGAGACCATCATCATGTCT
>JBCAWW010000696.1:0-3692 GCA_038534415.1 Bacteroidota bacterium
GCGGTTTTCTATTATGGCCTCAAACAGGGTCATTAAATCGAGAAAAGAATTTCAAATTATATGAACCAAGTTAAGAGACGCCCTCACATTGTGCAACCCAAAAATGAGTAATTTTTTGCCGAAGGTTACATGGGAGCAAGAATGTCCTGTCTGCCTTCAGAATCGATGATTTTGAAAGCAGTCAAGAAAAAAATAAGCAAGTAATGAATTAGCCTACACTAGCTTTTTGGCATGATGCCCATTTGCTCCATGAGGAAAGTGGCATTTAGATTTTGCGAAATGCCATCTTGCAGTTTATAGTCAAAATGTAGGTGGTCTTCTTTGATATCTACCTCAAAACGCTTGTTGCGTGCATAATCGGGGTACTCAGTCGCGAGTTCACCCAGCGCCAGGTCATGAGTTGCGATCATCCCCACCCCTTTAAGATGAATCAATTGCTCGATAAACTTCCGGGAGCCGGTCTGCTTATCTCGAGAGTTGGTTCCTCTTAGCATTTCGTCGACGATCACGAAGGCTGTGCCTTCTTGTAAGCGATCAATAATCTTTTTGAGTTGCTTGAGCTCAGCATAAAAATAAGATTCGTTGTCCTCTAATGAATCGTGAGCTCGGATACTAGTAATCAAACTGATAGGAGCAAAGCGATAGGACTCTGCACATACCACCGCACCGCAATGGGCCAAGATCAGATTGGTACCAACTGTACGCAAGAAGGTACTTTTGCCCGCCATATTGGCTCCTGTGACCACCAAAAACTCACCAGGCTTGCCCAAGCTCATATCGTTACAGACGCGGGTGTCTGCTTTTAAAAGCGGGTGCCCCAGCTCCTTAGCCTCTAAAGAAAATTCACCTTCATGGACTTCAGGGAAAGTATGTGCAGGATAGTTGTAACAGTTACGTCCGAAACTTTGCCACACGTCCCACTCCCCAATCAGATCAATCCAAGGCAGTAGTTGGTCAGCGTACTCTTCTTTCCAGCCCTCCAATTTGTGCATATAACGGATATCCCAAAGCAGCATGCCATTAAAAAATAATCCTACGAGGAAATTGAGGCGTTGATCGAGCAAGCCTGCAAGCTCACCAAGGCGGCGAATGGCTTCTGAGGCTTTTTCGCCTTTAGTTTCTAGGTCTTTTTGTTGCCGAGTGAGGAGTTCAGCTTCACTGGAACGCGTCTCAATCTGGGCGAGCAGTTCGCCATATGCCTTCAATACTCGTGATTGCTTACCCACTTGCAGTTGCTGGCGGGCGGTACGTTTGAGGTGACGACCAATCACGCCTAGGTTGAGAAAAAATATCAATCCGGGTACCCAGCCGGGAGCGCGATAAGGTCCCAAGGCTTCGCGTAAGGGCGGTAGGTCAGGCACTAACCAAGCAGCAAGCGCCAAAAAAAATATCGTCGGTAATATCCAAAGCAAACGACCATACCAAGGGTTGAGTCGAAAAAACAGAGGTTCTTCTAACCACTTTTGTAAAGAAATACGCTCCTTACCGCTTTCTTCCATCCCCTGAGCTGTAGCTTGAAAACGAATTTGCCATTGTGGGTCTTTGGCCATGTCCTGGACTGCGGATTGGCGTTCGCGGATAGCGGCTACCTCTAAAGGAGGATAATGTAAATCCTGCACCAAGCGTTGGCGGCCCGTCTCAGTACCAGTACGGTTGATATATTGAAAAAGAGAGGCACGCCCGACTATATCGAGGTCGTAGCTATAGGCATGTTGAGGATCAATAAAGTCTTTGCCTTCATCGAAGGTGGAAAAATTAAAGGCTAAGGCCTCCAATTCTTGTTCATGCAAAGCAATCACCCGCTTGAGTTGATCGCGACGGCTAGAAATTTCTGTATGCTTCTTGATCAGATACAAAAAACCAAATAGGGCCACCACACTCATCAACATCCCTAAACTGAAGCTCGTAACAAACAGTAGATAACTAAGTCCAGCCCCTACAAAGAAAACGATGGCGCGCGACCAAGAAATCGTATTGTAGGTCTTATTGAGGACTTCATAGTCCTTTTGATGTTTCTGTAAATGGCTTTGATAAAACTCTTGAGGATTGCTCACGCTTTGAAATTTGGGATATCTGTCGTCTGGAAGGGCGTAAACTTACAAATATTGTGGTTTAACTAGGTCATATTGGCAAGTGTTCGTTGATCTGCAATGAAAGCCAACGGTAAAGACGTCTTTGCTCTTCTTTTTCGAGCAAGGACAAATGCTGTAAAAGCACATTGACATCCCCCCTGACAGCGGGACCCGTTTGGGTGTTTTGGGGAGATAACTGAAATACCTTGTCGACCTGTTCTCGCACCAAAGGCTCATAAATCCCAAAATCTATCCCTTCGATCTCCGGCATATTTTCTTCGGCCCAGCGATAGAGATAGTTGGAAAAGTTGCAGGCGATAACGGCACCGAGATGGAGTTTCATGCGCCCTTCAGAGTTGAGCGGATACACCCGCTGACTTAATTGGCGAGAGAAGCGTTCCACGAAGGGGTAAACCTCAGGATCGCCCTCCACAAAGATGGGCACAGTGGCAAAGTCTACGGCAAAATCAGTCGTAAAAATCTGCATCGGATACAGCACCGCACATTGCGATCCCCCTAGCCGCAGCTTTTCCATATCGGTACTACCCGAAGTATGAAGCAGCGTCTGGCTTGGCTGTAGGACCCCAGCAAGTTGCGCCGCAATAGAAGAAATGTGCTGATCAGGCAGCGTCAAGATGACCCAATCTGCTTGCGGGCTCAATGCTGAGAGCAAAGCAGTATGATCTGGGATCTGATATGCCTCAGTATATTTTTTACGGCTACTCGCCGAACGACTAATCAGTTGGATGACATCCGCACCAGCCTTTTGCAAAGCAGGGATCAGGCTCCAAGCCATTTTGCCAGCCCCAATTACACTTATTTTGAGAGACATCTAGGGCTTACGAACTACTTTGACGGCGGTACCATAGGCGAGAATCTCTGAGGTGCTACCAGCAATCGCAGAGGTCGAGAAGCGCATATTGACGATGGCATTGGCGCCTAATTTTTCACCATCTTCGATCATCCGGTCCATGGCTTGATCGCGGGCGTCGGTGAGGAGTTCGGTATACTCTGAAATTTCTCCTCCAACGATCATTTTGAGGCCAGCGACGATATCACGTCCAACAAAGCGAGCGCGGGTGGTGTTGCCACGGACGAGGCCAAATACCTCTTGCATTTCATATCCGGGAATTTCAGGGGTAGTAACTACTAGCATAGGATTGAAAATAATGTATCTCTAAGCAGCTAGGCCATCTAGCCACAAGGTGATTTTAGGAATAAAAATAATCCCCCAAACGATAGCACAAAAAATAACAGCAAGCAAAACAGCACCGGCTGCCACATCTTTGACTTTGCCAGCGAGGGGATGGTAATCAGGGGAAACGAGGTCGACCAAAAACTCGAAGGCAGTATTGATGGCTTCGGTCACGATTACTAGTGCCATGCAGAGCAGGATCTGTACCCACTCATCGGCATTGAGGCCTAGTCCCCAGCCGAGGAGACTGATGAGAATGATCGCCAACAAATGCACCTTTGCATGGGCTTGGCTAGCAAAAAAAGTCGCAATGCCTTTAAAAGCGTACCCAAAACTCCTAAATCGCGCCTGCAAATATTTCCACATATAAAACCAATCAATGGTCTATGCCTAAAAACGAAAACCTCTTATGTTTGTTTTCGTTT
>JBCAWW010000697.1:0-3692 GCA_038534415.1 Bacteroidota bacterium
TGTACCCCTCCTACCCAAATATACTCGCCATCATATGCCATCGAGCGTAGATTTCGATTGGCTAGACTTTGCAAATCTTCGGGAAAGGGAAAGTATGACTCAGATTGCATCTTTCCCTCAGGCGTAAAGGAGATTTGCATGAGCCCACTATCTTCTGCTGCGGCCCATATCTGCCCGTCATTAGTAAACAAAATCTCGTTTACTTTATCGTCTTTGAGGCCGATTCCGCCCTGATTATTGGGATCGGCTTGATAGTAATCATACTCCCAATTAAGCGTGTCAAGCACTACAATCCCTTGATAACTTGATACCCAGATCTTCCCATCGGGACCCAACACTAGATCTCCAACATCCATTTGGCTCCCATTTAGCTTACTCACCAAAACAATCCTTCTTGATTCTGAGGATATAGGATCATATATAAATAGGCCAAGTTGGGTACCTATCCATATTTTTTTGTTTATATATCCGAGACATCTCACAAAGTCCACGGGTATTTCTTTGACCAGCTTACTCGTGTAGTCAACTTTCAGTTTTTGGCCAGTGTTTTCTTTGATGCAGATTAATTCTCCGAGAAAGTTTGTTGCCCAAATATTGCCTTTGTCATCTTTGCAGATTGCGCTGATGCCATCCACAAGGTCGGGGGTCTCCGAATTTAAATATGCTGTGAATTGGCTGATATGTGGATCAAACTTGGTCAAACCACCCTCTGTTGCGATCCAGACTATGTCATTTGAGGCGACAATAATATCTCTGATTTGGTTATTTGATATTTGGCTCGCATTGCCGGCCCTAGAGAAAAAGGTCCGGATTTTAGCATCATTTAGTGAAACTGGGCGATTGGCATCTTCGGGAAATTCCAAAAAAGTCAATCCATTAGAGGTGCCAACCCATACGTTGCCATTATGGTCTTCGCTAATGCTAAATATTCTAGGTGCAATTTTGGGTGATTGCCTTGGACCAAAAAAAGTCCAATCATTAGGGGTGGATAAACTGTCCTTAATGAGTAGGCCTTGGCCAAAAGTACTTACCCAAATCCGGCCGAAACGATCTTCCATCAAACCCCAGGTAGCATCATCAGGAGGGGTGTTCGTCAGGGGATCTTTGTGCCATTTTCTACTAAATGACAACTTGCCTAAGTCGCCATCGGCTGGCATAATTACCTCATGTACGGGTCCCCCCCAAGAACTAAACAAAACCTTCCCTTTCTTACTTACCAATATGTTTAAAATCGCCTTGGTATAAAGGCCATTGGGGGAGGACTTATCTTCATAATATTTATAAATCTTGCCGCTTTTTGCCTCTATGATTGCCAATCCATCTTCTGTGCCTACCCAAATATTGCCACTTGAATCCTGTGCAAGCGAAAGCACTTCATTGTGGTTGATAGATTGCTGGCTATCTGGATGATGCAAATAATAGGTGATTTCTTCTGTTTGGTGATCGATCCGGTTGAGGCCACCCCCTTGAGTCCCTACCCATATATTCCCCTCTTTGTCGATCATTAAGGCCTTGACAATCTGGTGTTTAAGACTTGCCCCTTCCACGAAGCCATCAGGCGAGTGATACATTTTTTGGAAGGATGAACCATCGAAGCGATTCAAACCATTAGCCGTGCCTACCCAAAGTAGGCCATTGTGATCTTCTGCGATGCAGTAAACCATTTCAGAGGCTAAGCCATCTTCTAAATAATAGGATTCAAAAATAAAGGGCTTCTCTTGCCCAAATGTTGTCTGGGAAAAAAAGGCAAGTGCACAAAAAAAATAAAAACAACGGTTCATGGGGCTAGGATACGGATTCTCTAATTTACCGTATCTAATTTTGGCTGAAAATACAATTTTATGCAGCCTCTTACCTATGGGAGAGCATCTAAATGGCTTAAAATACTATGTGATACTTCTGATAAATTATTGCCAAATGCCAAAATCCCATCTTGATGGCCTCCCATCACAACAAGTGGTGTTTCACGATTAAATCCCTTCTTTCCTAGCTCGATTATGGCTCGGGCCATCTCCGGTGTTCCGTAAGCGGCTTGTGGGTCAGTCGTGGGTACTCTGTCAAAATAATACTCCCACATCTTAGAGTTATGGATATGGATGACTGCTTGGTATTTTTTTCCTAATGTGTAGATCGCTGCATGGGTCATGGATTCAGAAGAGGCTTTGATTGGGCCTCTACACCAGAGCTGATTGGCTGCTGCTGCAAAGTCTGTAACTAAACAAAAGTCGCTTATGGTCAATTTTTCCTTGCCGCCCGTCTGGGTTCCTGAAATGATAAACTCACTTGAATCTTTACCAAAGCGCTTACTGATATTGCCATATCCTACTCCTAAATCAGCATCCCAACCGATAAGGTGATGTTGATACATCAGTTGACGATTTTCCATTAAATCATCATAATTGATTCCTGCTACTAGCGGAGCCTCCTCCCAATGAAGCCGAAATTTTATATATCCCTCATCCATTATCAAGGCTGGTTTTGCTTCGGAAATAGCGATAATAAGCCCTGCTCACTCGCCTCACAAAGCCCACGTTCGGTAAGTAGGCCGCTCACATAACGAGCCGGAGTAACGTCAAAGCCATAGTTGAGAGCTGGACTCTCTGCAGGTGTAAGTCTGACCTTATACATCTTTTCTTCCTGCTCAGACCAACCTTGTATGTATTTAACTTCCTCTGCGCCTCGCTCCTCAATTGGGATCTCAGTGATACCATCCGATAAGCTCCAATCAATCGTAGAAGAGGGGAGTGCTACATAAAAAGGCACTTGATTGTCCCAAGCGGCAAGCGCTTTAAGATAGGTACCGATTTTATTGGCTACATCTCCAGTGCGAGTGGTTCGGTCGGTTCCGACTATGCACATATCTACTTTGCCATGCTGCATCAAATGTCCTCCGGTATTGTCAGCGATTACGGTATGAGCGATTCCCGCAACGCCCAACTCCCAAGCGGTAATTCTCGCTCCTTGATTACGCGGGCGAGTTTCGTCTACCCAGACATGCAGCGGTATACCCGCTTGATGAGCCTTGTAAACAGGAGCGGTAGCTGTCCCCCACTCAATGGTCGCCATTCGACCAGCATTGCAATGAGTGAGAATATTGATGGGACGTTGTAGTTTTTGATATAGGTCTTGAATTAGGGATAAACCATAATTTCCGATCTGGTCGCTGATCTGCACCTCAAGCGCCACAATGTCTTTGGCAATTTGTAAAGCCTTGACTTCGCGTTCTCCGAAGGAGTCCAATCCCTTAGCTGCTTCCATTTGTAAATCAAGCGCCCACGCTAGGTTGACCGCTGTAGGCCTTGCCGCCGCAATTAGCGCTATTTGTTGGGCTAGATAGGACTCTGCTTGAGGATGCCTCTTTGCTTCACAAACCGCAAGCCAGTAAGCAAAACCAGCCATAGCACCAATCAAAGGCGCACCTCTGACCCACATTTCCTTGATCGCTCGGGCTGCTTCATCGCTACTCTGGATGTCTACAATTTTTAGCAGGTGTGGCAGGCTGCGCTGATCAATGATTTGAACGGTTTGATCAGTATCTGGATGTAGCCAAATACTACGCTGAGGGATCGCTTGATTCATAGATGATTTTTGCATGAATGCCTGAATTTACAAAACTAAATCCCATTAAATTTGTGCCAACAAAAGTAAAAACTATGGCCCCCAATCTCGAGCAGCTCAGACAAGCCTACGAC
>JBCAWW010000698.1:0-3691 GCA_038534415.1 Bacteroidota bacterium
CGGTGCCCCCCATAAGCATGAGCCCCAAAACTGCGATCCGAGCGATGATACCAGCCGTCTGCCGCCCAAACATACCATAGACGATATGTCCACCATCCAACTGCCCGATGGGCAGGAGGTTGAGGGCCGTAAAAAAGAGGGTGATATAGCCGACAAACAAAAAGGGATAATGAATCAGGTCAAAGTGATTGGGTACTTGATTGGGATCCTCAGGTAGTACGTTTTTGAGCCATTCAAATAGCAAACTCGTACCGACGTGGTAATAAGCCATACTCAAAACCGCCTCCTCGCCATTGGCTTCGGCTTCGGCCACTGCCGCTGCGGATTGCTCCTCGATGATCTGGAGCATTTCGGATTCGGTCGGCACCTTGCCGTAGTCGGTTATATAGGCCGGATTGATGGGAAACAAATATTCCTCCTTATCGGGTAAATGCGTAAAGCCGTAAGCCAACAATATGATCGAAATCACAAAGCCCGCCAAAGGACCTGCGATCCCAATGTCAAAAAATTTGCGCGTAGAACTCGGCACCTGCTTGAGGCGAATCACCGCCCCCATAGAGCCGATATTGAACATGCCCGGTATATAAAAGGGGATGTAAAAGGGCAAGCTGGTCCGCACTTTGTAATAAACCGCCGTCAGATAGTGCCCAAATTCATGAAAGGTCAAGAAGGTCAAAAAAGACAAAGAGTAAGCCAATCCTGCTGGCCAATCTCCCAAAGTCAAAGCATCTTCTCCGCCCCAAAACCAAGATCGATTGGTCGCCAACTCGGCTCCTACCATGATGGTCGAGACCAGGCTCAGCAAAAACAATAAGATATGCGTAAAGTAGGGTGGCCGTTTTCTCCTCATTTCTAGCGATGCTTACACAAATTTAAGCGTCCGATCACCCAGCTCGTCATACCGGACGATAGAGCCAGCATCTGTTTATTTTATAGTTCCCGGCTCGCGCTTTGCTTGGCCGGGATGACGGACTGCTGAAGTGATATGCAATCAATAGCGATACAAGTTAGTGAATAAGGGCTAAATTGTGTGCCAATAAGCACAAGCTCATGCCTGATTTTCTTCCTATTCCCTACGGCCGTCAGCAAATCACCGAAGACGACATCGCGGCGGTAGCCGAAGTTCTGCGTTCTGATTACCTCACTACCGGCCCTCGTATCGCTCAATTTGAAGAGGCTTTTGCCGACTATATTGGTTGCCAATATGCCGTCGCCGTCGCCAATGGGACGGCCGCTTTACACCTCTGCGCGATAGGGCTAGACGTAAAGCCAGGCCAGAAAGTCCTCGTGCCCACCAATACTTTTGCGGCTTCTGCCAATTGTATCCGTTACTGTGGCGGGGAAGTAGACTTGGTGGATATGGACCCTGAGACGCTTTTGCTTGATGTGGAAATCGTTCGCCAAAGGCTTGAAGCTGCCCCCAAAGGCAGCTATGTGGGCATAGTAGCGGTTGACTTTGCAGGGCACCCCGTGGATATGAAAGCCTTGCGTGCGCTAGCGGATAAGCATGATTGCTGGATTTTGGAGGACGCTTGTCATGCTCCGGGTGCTTTTTATGACACCTCCGGTGAACGCTTCTACTCGGGGGATGGCAGTCAGGCAGATTTGGCGATTTTTTCCTTTCATCCCGTCAAGCATATCGCGGCAGGAGAGGGGGGCATGATCACCACCAATGATAAGGCCCTCTATGAGCGACTCAAAATCCTGCGTACTCATGGCATCACCCGCGATCGGGACTTGCTGCAAGAAGATCATGGCGGTTGGTACTACGAAATGCAGGAGCTAGGCTTCAATTATCGTTTGAGTGATATTCATTGTGCCTTGGGCCTTTCCCAATTGCCGCGTGCCGCGGCCAATCTCCAGCGCCGTCGCGAATTGGCAGCGCGTTATGATCTACTCCTCGCAGACTTGCCGGTGCAGCGTCCTCAAATCGTTGCGGGGCACGCTTGGCATCTTTATGCGATCCAAACTGAACGCCGCAAGGAGTTATTCAATTTTCTTCGAGCGCGTAAAATCTATCCACAAATCCATTATATCCCCGTCCACTATCAGCCCTACTACCGAGATTTGGGCTGGAAAAAGGGCGATTTTCCGCATACAGAAGCCTATTATGATCGCTGTTTGACGCTACCGCTCTATCCAGATATGAGCGACCAAATGCAGGATTATGTGGTGGAGGTCTTGCAGGAGTTTTTTGGCTGAAGCTGAGATACTGGAGCAACAATTGATGCCTAAATGGTAGACTCACGCTAACGCGATCAAATTATCACCTACAAAAAATACCGCTACGAGCAAACAGTAGGGGCGCAACATTTTGCGCCCACAAAAGCAAGCGTTCCGCGCAGCGGAAAACTATACGGGAGGCAAAAAACACCAAACTAATCCGCCTTTATCTGCAACAGCAAATCATAGGTCGTAGAATTGATCACATCCTTGCGGTCCTTCATGCGCAATTGCTGTGGATAGACCAAGAGGTATTTGCCTCGCTCCAAATCATAGATGGTCGTGTAGAAATAGAGATTGTGGGCGGGCGTGAAGACATAGTACATGGAGTAGGGGAGTATGGGCGGAAACAGACCCATCCAAAGCATCATTTTACGGCCGGGACGAATGTCGGTCACCACCACCACCTGACTCCAAGCAAAATAGGGCGTGTGGTAGCGTTTGGCGAGGCCAGCTACCTCATCTTGCAAAATACTGATGCGCGCCAACTCCTGATTGGTCGAAAGCTCAAACAACCACTCTTGAAACAATTGGATATCGTTGAGCCGATCCACCTCATCCACCCCCAGTGAGTCATAGCTCAAAATCTGTAAATCAAGCTCGAGGCTCTGGGCCTGCGTTTTGAGGCTATGCTTGAAGTGTGCTTCTCCCTCTGCCGAAGCGATAAGCTGAGTCGCTGGATTTTCGCGACGGTCGAGTTTTTGATAGCGAGGATTGATCAAAATCAGACTGTCCAAGCCCAAATTGAAGCCCGCGATTTTTTTGAGTCGTGCTTCGCTCTGACTAAGGCTCGGTTTGAAAGCACGTTTTTTGTTGAGGCCGATTTGGAGATTTTTGACCATCGCTTCGCGGAACGCTTCCCCCGCGAGTAAATCAGCCAATCCCGTCCGGGCAAAGCTGCTATCAGTTTGTTTTTCGGTTTTTGCTCCGCTCCAAAAATCATCCAAAGCATCCACATAATATTGCCCCAAGGCTTGCATGAGATCTTCGCACATCCGCTGCAATTCTTTGTCCTTAGGCGCTTGCTGCAAGGCGCGCCAACTCATCGAAAGCGCCAGCACCGTCCGTTCTTCTGCTGTCAGTTTCTCCATCAGATGCGCGATACGGCGGCTCGGCCCTGCGATACCTTCATAGTCTTGATGCACATCCCAAAACTCCCCCACCTGCGAATATTGAGCGATGGCATAGAGACCATAAGCAATTTGCTTGCGGAGATATTGAGGATGTTGCCCTCGTTCGAGTAGGCTGTAGGCCGCATAGATTCCCGCTTCGTAGGCGCGTTCCATTTGGTAGCGCTGGCAGAGTTCGTAGCGGCTGATTTTTTTCGCTGCGCGGAACGCTTCCCTGCCTACTTGCCAGATTTGCGCCCGCTCATTTGGCTTTTGTTCTTTTAGGAGAGCGAGTAGGGCGCTTTGACGCTCCTCGGGGTGAGGATGGGTGATACTCGAAAGATCCGAATTATAGGCAT
>JBCAWW010000699.1:0-3691 GCA_038534415.1 Bacteroidota bacterium
TATTGTCAAATGATGCTTCCTCATTTAACATGGATATTGTCTCAAATCCCTGGGAGTCAAAGGTTTCAGCTAAGAGTTTGATGTCTTTACTAGGACCGCTTAAGGGAGGAATATCGTTCTGATAAGCACTTACTCCAATCAGATATGCTTTGCTTACTCCCCCAAATAAGTCTTCTAAGCGGAAACTCTTAGATTTGGTGGGATCTAATACATTTTGAAGAGACATAATACAGGCGTTTGGACTATATCTAATATGCTTTATTATCCGGATAAAGCAATAGGATTACTTCCAATACCCGTATTTTCACCTACAAATACAAGGATTATTACGATTTGGTAAAATTAAATCTATTGATACTTCCCTCTTAGCTGATATGCCTTAGGCTGGGTAAAAGCCCGAATGCCAATATGAGAAAGGGTGGAGCCTATACCCGAATGCTTACGGCCAGACCAGGGCACAGGCGCACTCACTCGGTCGCAAGCATTCCAATAGACAGTCCCGCTATTCATCGCTTTGAGGATGGGCTCAGCGGTTTCAAAGTGATCGGAATATACTGAGGCGGTAAGGCCATACTCGGTGTCGAGCATGAGTTGAATCGCTTCGGCATCATTGCTTACTTTTTGGATGCCGATCACGGGGCCAAAAGATTCCTCCGTCATAATGCGCATGCGGTGGTTGACCTCTGTCAATACTGTAGGAATAAAGTAGTAGCCTTTACCTTCCCAGCGTTCTTCACCGAAGACTATTTTAGCTCCTTTGAGCACGGCATCTCCTACTTGCTGCTGCAAAAAGTGGACTTGTTCGCCACGGGCGAGAGGCCCAACTATGGTATCCGATGATTTGGGATCTCCGACTTTCCACTTAGCAGTCTCAGCCACAAAAGCCTCGACAAACTCATCATAGATATCTTGGTGGACATAGATCCGCTCTACCGCGCAACAACTTTGTCCACTATTGTAAAAGGCACCTTCTACGGCGGTTTTGGCTACAGAAGCGACATCAGCTGTATCAGCCGTAACGTACATAGGATCCTTGCCTCCTAATTCAAGTTGACATGGCACCATTTTAGTTGCCACCTTTTCATAGATGGATTTACCCGTACGATAAGATCCCGTAAAATAATAGCCATCAAGTGGGAGCTCTAAAATAGCTTTGCCCGCTTCGGCTCCGCCACTGACCGTCTGGAAAACATCTCTGGGAACGCCAGCCTCGTGCAAAAGTCTCTCGATCCGAAGGCCTGTCAGAGTGGTATATTCTGAAGGCTTGTAGACCACCGCATTACCCGCCAAAAGAGCCGGGATAAAGACATTGACTCCAACTAAATAAGGATAGTTCCAAGCAGAGATATTTCCGATGACGCCTAGTGGTTCATATACGATTTTTTCTCCTAATTCTGCCTCTTGGGTTACCCACTCATCTTGTAGGTATTTGGGCGCATTTTCCAAAAGCCAGCTAATCCGACCTCTGGCGCCGTTGAGCTCATTATGAGCTTGCCAAACCGGCTTCCCCATTTCTTCCGTCAAAGTGAGCGCGAGTTCATCCTTATTGGTTTCCAATAAATCGTGAAAACGCTGGAGGATTTCGACTCGACTCATGATTGATCGAGCAGCCCATTCGATTTGTGCGGCCCGAGCCGAACGATACACTCTGTGGATCATGGCCTGATCGTCAGCATCCAAAGAAGTGATCAGACGTTCGTTAGCAGGATTGATGAGGTCCATAGCAAAAGGAAAATAGATAGAAAAATGCTTAGCCGACTTTGACTAATTCGATTTCAAATATAAGTACTGAGTTAGAAGGGATAGAACCCATATCACGAGGGCCATAGCCCAAGATAGAAGGAATCAATAAGGTACCTTTGCCTCCTTCTTTAAACAATGAGATCCCTTCGTCCCAACCTTGGATCACTTGCCCTACACCGAGAGTGAAGCTAATCGGCTGATTGCGAGAGTGAGAAGAATCAAATACCTGACCATTGAGAAGCTTACCGGTATAGTGTACGCTTACCTGAGTACCAGCAGCAGCTTGAACCCCCGTACCTTCTTTTTCCATGAGGTAATGCAAACCCGACTCTGTACGCTGCAAAATCAGTCCTTGGTCAGTACCCCATTTTTTGATCAGAGGGAGATCAATCGCCATTTGCTTTTCGATAAAGGCTTCGATCATGGCGCGTTGGCGCTTTTCTTCTTCTTCTTGATGCTTTTTGAGCGAATCGGAATCCATAATTTCTAGCAGCTCAATCTCAAATACCAAGCTCGCGTTGGGAGGGATTACTTCTCCTGCTCCTTGCTCGCCATAAGCCAATTCGGGCGGAAGATAAAGGGTACCTTTTTGACCAGCAGAAAATAGCTGCAAGCCAAGATCCCAACCCGGAATTACTTGCTTAGCACCTACTTCAAAGGCAAAGGGAGAATCGCGATCCACAGATGAATCAAATTTACGACCGTCTAAAAATTTGCCTGTATAGTGGACTTTTACATGTTGACCCTGCTGTGGCTTAGGGCCGTCAACTTGATTGTCCATTGTATAACAAATCCCTTCTGGGGTTTGCTCAAAAGCGATGTTGTGTTTTGTGAGAAATTCTTTGATCATGGCGCAAAGGTAAGCAATTGTTTGTTTTTAGGTAGCCTGATAAATGCAGACATATTTGCGCTTTGGCCCCAGCTAATCTGCAGTATGATAGCTAGAAGCTGGCTTACAAATATTTACTCGCTTCCCTATTGCTCAATGGAGATAAGCGTTCGCCGTGGCGGGCTAAAAACTCACCTACCAAATCAGGTCTATGCTTACTAAAATCGCGTAAAGCCCAGCCAATGGCCTTGCGAATAAAAAACTCTTTACTTTCGCAAACCAGCAATATATAGTCCTGCAACATCTCCCAATCCGTATCCGCCTTAGACTTGCGTTGAAAAATCAATGCTGTCCTTTGTAACCACATATTATCACTACTGATCCATTGCTGGCTATAGGGGATGCGTTGCTCAGGATGAGACAAAAAATGCTTCCAGACGCTATTACAAAGCATGTCAACCGTATCCCACCACGATTTTTGGCAAATCAGCTCAACGTACAAATCGATATATGCTGGCGGGCCTTTGCGGGCATATTTTTCGAGCAGGTCCATGGCCACGTATTGGTATTCCCGTTGGGGGAGTTGCCATAGGTCTTCGATCACCCTTCGGGGAACGATCTTATCGGGCCCAACAGCTGAGGCAATAAGGGGTTTTTGTAATTGTTTGCGTTCCGGACTTTTGATACCATGAAAGGGGAAGTGATCTTTCATGTAAGCCTGCATCTGAGCAGCATTAGCAGCGTCCGCATTTTGCTGGAAGCGTTCCTGCAAGGACAAAACCAGAGGGTGCATAAAAAATACGCTTTAGGAATCAACGTGAGCCCCAATATAAACTTCTTGCAATACTTCCATATTGACCCAAGTGATCCCATCACGTTCAAAACGGTCGGTTTCGCGATAGCCTGCTTTGGCATAAGCCCCAATGGCGCGAGGATTGTGGGGAGAGACTTCTATATGGCAGCGAGACACATGCATCTGCTCAAAAAGCCAAGTAGTCAACAGCCTAATCGCCTCAGTACCATAGCCTTTACTTTGATTTTCTTTGCTGCCAATAGAAGTCTCTCCCCACAATCCTCGCGCCATTGGGGCTTATGCCAAAGCAGGCTATCGCGAAACCG
>JBCAWW010000700.1:0-3646 GCA_038534415.1 Bacteroidota bacterium
TTCGATCTTATGGCGATAAGAAAACGCAAAATCTTCAAGCGAATGGGTCTGGCTGTACTATTCATTTTAGTGTTAGGCTTTTTGATCCCGCAGGATTTACAAATGCCCGTTGCAGCTGCGACCGCTAAGGATTATCACCCTGATACATTTTGGTATTACCCTTGGGGCAGATCAGTTACCCACAAGGGCGTGGATGTTTTCGCGAAGAAGGGGACTTCTGTCAAATCGTCGACCAGCGGTATCGTCCTATATACAGGTGATTTGAGCCTTGGCGGCAAGGTGATTCTGGCATTGGGTCCCCAATGGCGGCTTCATTATTATGCGCACCTTGACGAGATATTGACCAGCTCCTTTTCGTTACTACATCAGGGTGAAAAAATCGCTACTGTTGGCGACAGCGGCAATGCCAAAGGCAAAGAACCCCACTTGCATTATTCTATGCTTACGATGATCCCTTATCCGTGGCGGATTGATGGGGATAAGCAAGGCTGGAAGAAGATGTTTTTTCTCAATCCGATTAAATATTGGGAGCTAGAGTAGGGCAGGGATAGTTAGCGATAAGCGTTCCGCGAAGCGGTAAATAAATCACGATATTGAAGTATGAAGCGGATCACTTGCGGCCTAATCATGCTCCTGCTATTGGCAAACGATGCTTGCACACAAGAAAGCACAAATGATCGCATATCGCGAATCGTTCACAGTCTTAATCAAAAGCTCAATCAACGCGCCAAGTTTACTTTGCCTGTTGTTGTTTACCGAGCTGATCTGGACGCCAATGCGCGCTATGATAATGACACCATCTGGATCGGGCAGATTCAAGCAGAGTTTGAAACAGATGACGATTGGATGTCTATCATCTATCATGAATATTGGCATTATCTCCACGAGGGGATTTATGCCTTAGGGCGCGATAGTGCAGGACAGATTTTGCAATGGGATACCGACCAATGGTACACTTATCAGCCTACGCCATATCGTATTGAGCGGGTCATGAAGCAGTATGAGGTGTCTTTGGAGGCAGAAGGAGGGGCGTTCGCAAATCGCGAAAAGCTCCTGGAAGAGATGCATAAGACAGTTTCACAGCCGCAGCAACTTCCTTTTATCTACGCGCCTTCCAATTTAAGTCTCGAAGAGATAAAAGCATACGAAGCACAATTATTGGCAGATCGAGAGGGCTTATATCATTTGTCTACCGCTGCGCGGAACGCTATATTGGAGCGCATTTCCCAGCAAAAAGATACTTATCAAAGGCGTAAAGCCTACGAACAGCAACAGGGCCTTGGTCCTGACGGCTTGCCCTTACGTAAACCTTGATTTATGAAAAAAATCCTTTGCTTTCTGCTCGTCCTCCTTATGTCTCCTTGGCTTTGGGCTCAATCTCCTGTTTCGCTAAAAATCAAAGCCATGCTCAGCGAAAAAGTCCACTTTCCCGATACCAATCTGCCCTCCATCAGACAAGTGCAGGCGGGAGAAACTTCTGCTCCCAATGCGATCCAGCAAGAGCAAAAAATCAGCATTACTCAAAAACCAGAGTCGGAGCTGCATGCGGCGATCAATCCTAGCGACACCAACAATATCGTGATCGCCAATATGCGACTCGACCCTAGTAGCGTCCTCAATGCGCTGAGTTTTACGGTTTATAGCACCCAAGATTTTGGGCAGACTTGGTTTGAGAGCAGCTTTACGGGCCAGCATCCCGGCAGTGAATTGATCATAGGAGGAGGAGATCCCGTATTGGCTTTTGAGTCAGATGGGACATTACATTTGACTTGGCTATTGCTGAGTTTGAGCTCAGCCACCTTGCAGGCAAGGATTGGTATATATCACGCTACTTCTACCGACCAAGGAGTGAGTTGGATCACACGGCCCAATCCAATTGCCCAAGGTGAATTGCAAGTCATCCCCGACTTGATCGTAGTGGATCGCTTGGTCGATAAACAATGGATGGCTGTGGATCGCACCAATATGATCAGTCGCGACAATCTCTACACCGCCTACTTTGACTATCAAGTCAGCCCCGATACCCTCGCCAGTATCCGCTGTATGCGTAAACGCAAAAATCAGCCTAATTTCGTGGACGATCCGGTGAAGGTCAATACACTGTCTTTTAGCGATGTACAATTTGCTAGTATCTCAGTAGATGGACGGGCGCAGGTACATGTTTCTTTTTGGGCGAGTTTGGATAATGTAAACTACGCTTTATACCATGCTCGCTCGGTGGATGAGGGGGTAAGTTTTTTGCCTGAAACCAAAATTTCTGATGTTGGATTTCCCTTGCCCGATAGTGCAAACGGTTTTCCGATTTCAAATGTGGTAGGAGTTGACCGATTGTATCCCTGCCCGCATATCGTGGCCGATGCGAGTGGAGGTCCCTTTCAAGATTATCTCTATGCCATGTGGACCGCTCGAGGGATCGATAGTTTAGAAACAGACGGCTACGACATTTATTTTTCGCGTTCCACGGACAGTGGACAAACTTGGGAGAGTGCCCGTATCCTCAATGACGATGCTGATCCTCGCACGCATCAGTTCTTCTCCAACCTATATGTCAATGAGCAGGGAGTGCTTGTCGCGGCTTGGTACGACCGCCGCGACGATACTGCCAATGTCGCTACGCATCATTATTGGACTTATTCTCAAAATGGCGGCCAAAGCTTTGAATCGCAAAATGCGATTTCGACCCAAAATGCTGATTTCAGCCAAGTGGGAGCCCTTAATGGGGACTTTGGGGTAGGGGAGTATACGCAGATTGTGGCTACAGATGGCTTTGCGATTCCGGTTTGGGCGGACGCTCGTCTCAATGATGGTAGCGTCAGTATTTATGCTGCTTGGACGCCATTATCTGGTCCCGCTACGGCGCTAGATCGCATCGTTCGGCTGCAAGCCAAACTCCAACTCATAAGCTGGTATCAGGACCAAGAGACATTGCAAATCAGCTGGCAACAAGCAGAGGCTGCCGAGACAGAATTGAGACTATATGATCTTTCGGGTCGGGTCGTCGGCTTCGCCGAACGCTCAGCAGGAGAGCTAGGTAAGATTGAGCATGTGTGGCAGCTTGAAAAATTAAGCACGGGTTTTTATTTGCTCGAAATAAAGCAGGAAAAGGCCGTTTTGCGACGCAAGATATGGTTTCGATAAGGCGTAATTTATCGCCCACTTTTGAGTAGGAAATCCGATCAAAGTGGTACTTATTAAAGGCATACTTCCTATGGCCTCTGTATATGAACTCTGTTTTAAAAAGCATTTTCCTACTCTTTGGGGTGCTCATCCTATCTAGTCCAGCCCTTAGTCAAAAACATAAGGAAGCCTCGCAATGGCAAGCCGAAATTATGGGGGTTGATTGCCTTGAACCCGAGGCGGCTCTTTTAGAATTGGCTAAGTTTAGTCCCAAACTTGAAAAAGACTTTCCCGAACTATTGGCCTTGGCTGAATGTCAGAAAGCTTGGCAACTTTTTAAGCTGGAAAAATTAGACCGATCCTATGCTTTGTTCAATGCTCATCTAGCGGTGGCCGAGCCATTGTTGGATGATTGGCAAAATGCTAGATACCAATATTCGATTTATGAGTACCTATATGCAAAGCAGCCTGATTCCTTAAATTATGCCGAAGCGAAGCAGTTTAGAGCCTCTATTATGCAAATCGAGAC
>JBCAWW010000701.1:0-3661 GCA_038534415.1 Bacteroidota bacterium
CAACACTATTATGACTGTGTAGCTAGGAAAAAGTCTCATATTTCGTTGTATATCTTATTTAACGATTTATTATCCCGAAATGTGTCAGCCATTGGACGTTTTTTGTTGCTAAAATATTTTTTTCTAAAAAATCGCATCAATGACTTACTTAATTAGGTCCAAAAAGAATGCCGACCTAGGTCGGCATTTCTTACGTTTTCGTGAAAAATATTACTTTTAAAACTCAGTTTGCAAACAAACTCCTGAAACTTACCAGGTGAGTTCTTTTTCTGATTCGATGGTCAAAACTTCATTGTCCAATAGACGCTGAACCAAGCCAAGCGTCTTAGGTACTTCATAGTGATAGAAGTACTTCATGGTATGGAGTTTACTCTCGTAAAAGGCTTTTTCTTCTTGGCCCAATGACTGCGTCAACAACTGCTGTTTGGCGGCTACCGCTTGCGCCAACCACTGCCATGCAATGGTCATAATCGAAAATAATTCCATATACAAAGTCGCATCTGAGAGGAATCTCTCAATTTTACCCTGCATCGCAAAGCCAACCAAGTGCATACTCACTTGCTGTACATTTTGTAGCTTTTCGTTGAGAATATCTACATATGGCTTGAGGTCCTCAAATGTACTCGCCGCGCTTACCGTCTTTTGGATCTCACCCAAGAGTAGTTTCATCGCTGCGCCTTGCTTCATGGTCACCTTGCGACCAAGCAAATCTTGAGATTGGATGCCAGTCGTACCTTCGTAGATAGAAAAGATACGGATGTCTCGGTAGTAGTTTTCCAGTGGGAAATCCTCACAGAAACCACCGCCACCAAAGATTTGCAATCCATTGCTGATAGAGGTAATCCCCATCTCCGATGGATAAGTCTTCAAGATCGGCGTCAAGATTTCTAATAAGAGATGCGCATTTGCCGCTTCTTCGCCCTCGAGCGCATGAGCCAAATCCGCATACTTGCCGCAGGCAATCGCGAGGCTCATGGAACCTTCCACTACTGCTTTTTGCAATAGCAACATGCGTTTCACATCTGGGTGATTGATGATCAAAGTTTGAGGCTTGCTCAAATCGCGATCATCCAAGCGGCGACCTTGTGGTCTCTCTTGTGCATATTCGAGTGAGGCGTGATAAGCGGCTGATGCCACTCCCGTTGCCCCTACTCCTACTCCGATTCGAGCCTCGTTCATCATCTTGAACATACAGCTCAAACCTTTATTTTCTTCTCCGATCAAATAACCCACACAATCATCATCCTCTCCAAACATTAGGTGTGTCGCCGGAATACCTTTTTGGCCTACCTTATGATAGACTCCGGCAACTGTTACATCATTAGACTTTTGGTCCGTAGTCCGCACCTTCGGTACGATGAAAAGAGAAATACCTTTCGTTCCGGCAGGAGCGCCATCAATACGGGCCAGCAACATATGCACTACATTATCTATGCCTTGATAGTCGCCACCGGAGATATAAATCTTCTGGCCTTTGATTTTGTAGCTTCCATCTGGCTGAGGCGTAGCCGAAGTAACGATATCAGAAAGCGAACTTCCCGCCTGCGGCTCGGTCAAACACATCGTACCTTGCCACTCCCCACTGATCAATTTGTCGAGATAAGTTGCCTTTTGCTCGGGCGTACCATATTCTACAAATAGATTGACCACCGAAGCCGTCAAACCCACAAATGGAGTAGCCGCATTATTGGCAGCAGCAAAAATCAAACCCGTCGCTACGGATAACATACTGGGGGATTGCATTCCGCCTTCATCCAATGGAGCCGAAGCGCCAATCCAACCAGCCTCGCCTGCAGCTTTGATATAAGGAATGACACTCTCATGTACCGTGATCTCTCCATCTACTAATTGTGGCTCGTTACGATCCATCCCTTCATAATGAGGAAATAGATAAGTATCTGAAAACTGCTTAGCCGCATCGACCAGCATATCTACAGACTCAGTATCAAAGTGCGCAAACTCTTCTTGCGCTAACACTTCTTCCACGCCATGCACCTCGTGCAATAGGAAACGGAGATTCTTGGTATTGATATATGTCTTTGCCATATGATTTTTTGCTTACTATAAAACTATGGAAAATTTTTTAATTTCTATATTTTCCTTTGCTTTGATTCGAACATTGTTGGAAATTGACGCAAAGAAACCCTATTAACCCCCTATTATGGCTACAATAATCTCCGAAGGTCCCTTGCAAGTCAGCATGAACGGCCCCATTAAGACCATCACTTTTGCTCAACCGCAGAAGCGAAATGCCATCAGTGGTGATATGGCCAAGACTTTTCGCGACGTCATTTTAGAAACCAAGGAGGATGATAGCCGAGTGATTATCTTGACCGGAGCGGGTACAGACTTCTGTGCGGGAGCAGACCTCGATCCGAGAATAGTGGCTGATGGCGGTGGTTTTGACGTAACTACTTTTTTGCAGGAGACTTACAATCCATTGGTTTTAGCCATGCGCGAGATGAACAAAGTCTTCATTGCTAAAGTGCGTGGCAATTGTGTTGGGGTAGGTTTTAGCTTTGCTTTGGCTTGTGATATGATCTTTGCTTCGCAGAACGCTCGCTTTAGTCAAATTTTTACGCGCATCGGATTGTCAAGCGATGGGGGCGGCTCTTATTTTATGTATGAAAAACTGGGTCATCATAAAGCCTTTGAACTGATGGCCACCAATGCCATTATCTCTGCCGAAGAAGCCAAAGGCTATGGTTTACTTAATCAGCTTTTTGCTGACGAAAAATTGGACGAAGCCGTCGAACTCATGGCGGGCGCCATGGCCAATGGTCCATTTGTCGCCATCCAACATACCAAAGCCAATCTTCGCGCCGCCGCTCGCGACGGACTAGCCGGCGCCCTAGCTGAAGAAGCCAAAAATCAAGGCGTCAACTTTAAGTCCCAAGATTTCTTTGAAGGCATTGCAGCCTTTATCCAAAAACGTAAAGCCAATTTTAAAGGCGAATAAGAGATTCTTAAATATTTAGCACAGCAAAACAATCAATCAGATGCGAACTCTTTGGTCCATAATTTTTGTGATGCTGATGAGTAGTTCCCCTAGCTGTTCAAACGAATCTCAAGCTGAACCTCAAAACTTAGTTTCGCCTAAGGAAAAGCTTGAGACTGGGACTGAGACAGAGGTTGAAACAGAAGCGGCAGAAAAGCCCGAAGACGATTCTATCCCTGCGGAGTATCCCTACTCTTTTGGACATACAGACGATTTTTATCCCGGCATCTTTGCGGAAGATTCGCTGGTAAAAATTGATAGCATTTTTCATAGAGATATTCTCAGTCAAATCAACGGCTATAGTTTTCCCTACACCGATGCTCCCAATAATTACTATCTGAGCAAGCAACGTAGTGTAGCAGAATTAGAGATTGTATCGGTTTCATTATACTGGGGGGTATGTTATGAGGGTGTACGCTTATTGATCTTGGATCAAGACCAAAAACTCATCCAAGATTTTGCCTTAACGGAATGGTATAGTTCCTGTGATATGGAAATTGAGACAACTACCACATTTGAATCGGATAGCATCATTAACCAAAATCAATAGATAATGGAGCCTGGTTTTGATGGTTTCGCCGTAACAGAGACAGAATACAGATATCTTATAAAGACAAATGGCCTTATTGATACGCTCGAAAAAATAAGCCAAAAAGAGTATCT